>CAYZYB010001012.1:0-2587 GCA_964481505.1 uncultured Planctomycetaceae bacterium
CTGCTACCTCACGAAAAACCTGCAGGATCTCTGGCTGCCCGCGGATGGTCAGCCAAAGATGGGACGACTTCCGGACTGGCAGTCATTCGCAGGCGAATTTTCAGAGAAGTGTGACGCCGTCGCAGCTTCAAATGGTGTTCAAAGTATAGAGCTTCCTGCGGCAGTAGAAATGTCGGCGCTGGTGGTACCAGTTCGTCCGCGGCGCGGAGACGCGGAGCTCATGTTCCTTGTTGTGCCTTCTGGTTCCACAGCGCCGGACTCCATCCGCTCGCTACAGAAAATGGCGGCTGCCTTGCAACTGTGGCTGAACGGACGTGACACCAACGAAGCGGATTGGCAGATTCAATCCCTGAGTACTATCGTCGAGTTGGTTTCGCGACTCGAAAATCAGACGACTAACAAAGCCGCTGCCGAAGAGCTGGCAAACGCATTGGCAAACGAATGGAAATGTGGCAGCGTTGCTGTGGGTCTGAAGCACGGCCGAAAAGTTCGGTTGGAAGCGATTTCCGGTGTGAGCAGAATCGACCACGGTTCGAAAGCAAGTCGCAATTACCTCGCCGCACTAACAGAAAGTACATTGCGCGAACAAGCAGCTCTGTTCCCGGCCACAGATGATGAAAATAACCATCTGCTGCACGCTCACCGGCAACTCGCTTCCTGCCTGCAGTGCGAATCTGTGTACAGTGTGCCGCTGATGACAGAGCAGAACGATATCATCGGAGCGGTCGTGCTGAGCGGATCACAGAACCAGATGGCGTCCAGCCAGCTGGAACGATTCTCAACGGCTGCGGTTCCCGCCCTGGCGAATACGCTGCGAGTCGTGAATCGCGTCCGGAAGACTCGGCTGCGGCGAGCCGTATCGTTCGTTGGTCGACAGTTGCGGAAGCTAAAAGTTGTTGCAGCATTGGTGGTTGTCGTGGGACTGATCCTGCTGATGTTTCTGCCGATCACTTACCGAGTTCGCTGTAACTGTGTGACAGAACCGGTGACTCGCCGATTTGCCGTGGCTCCGTTTGACGGCCAGATTGTCACTGGCCATGTCGAGGCGGGAGACCTGGTGAAAGAGGGACAGGTGCTGGCGGAACTCGACGGTCGCATGATTCGATCGGAGCTATCCGGAATCATCGCCGAGCGCCACCAGTCTGTTCGCAGTCGCGAAATCGAACTCACGGATCGAAACATTCCGAAAGCAATTCTGGCTGAACTGGAACACGACCGCCTACAGTCCCAGGAAGCGATCCTGAAATACAAGCGAGACCACTTGAAGGTCAAGAGCCCGATCGACGGCGTTGTCCTGACAGGATCTCTCGATCGCGCAGAAGCGGCGTCTGTGGAAACGGGGCGCGTGCTGTTTGAAGTCGGTCCGATCAAACCGATGAGAATCGAAGTTGCCGTCCCGTCGCAGGAAATCGCTCAGGTCCAGGCCGGGTTCCCAGTCAAAGTTTGGGTCGAAGGGCAGGAAGACGAACCGATCGAAGGCACGATCAGCCGGATTCACCCGCGTAGTGAAACCCGCGACGCAAAGAATGTTTTTGTTGCGGAAATCGAAGTCCCCAACGAAGACGAAAGACTCCGTCCAGGCATGCAGGGCACTGTCCGCATTGATTGCGAAGAGCGAAGTCTGGGCTGGAGCCTGTTTCATAAGCCCGTCAACTATGTCAGATCACAACTCACGTGGTGGTAACCATGATCAGCGGAAAGCAGACAACAACGTTCCGTCAATCGTGATTTAAAGCGGCTTCCAATGCTAAACGATGAAACATTCGAATTCGGACAGGCTCGACTAAAGTTGAAAGAGTCGTTGCAATTTACGGTGCGCGAGATCGGTGACAGCACGAGCTACCTTGTCGAAGACGAAGTGACCGGACGATTCTTTCGTTTGGGCCTGCCGCAATACACGTTTCTGACGATGCTCGACGGTAAACGAACCGTCAGCACGGCGCTCATGAAATGTGCCACACTACTGCGAAAAGAGGCCATCGATGAGAACGAAGCGGCCACGCTTTGTAAGTGGGCCATCGAATCCGGACTTGTCGAATCAGAAACCGGAAATTCTGCCGAACGCCGCCGCGAAAGTCATCAGCAACAACAGAAGCAGCGCCTGCTTTCATGGGTCAATCCATTGATGCTGCGGATCCCATTGTTCAACCCGGATCGATTTGTGACGTCCGTCACATCGTACGTCCGACTTCTGGTTAGTCCCGTTGGCGCGCTGCTGTGGTTGGCTGTTGTGATTTACGGCTTCTTTCAACTGGCAAGTCACTGGAAGGCGTTCTACACAAATCGAGTCCAATCGTTCGGCATGAACGACATGATCTGGATTGCCGCATCGTGGATCGTACTGAAGGCATTCCACGAACTGGCGCACGCTGTTGTTTGTAAAAAATATGGCGGACGCACTCACACCTGCGGCATTCTGTTGCTGATGCTGATTCCCATGCCGTTTGTTGACCTCACGACTTCGTGGCGGTTTGACAACAAGTGGCAACGAATTTTCACGTCAGCCGCAGGAATGCTGGTGGAAGTATTCATCGCAGCGATTGCCTGCAGCGTGTGGGTGATGAGCGACCCAGGACCACTGAAGTAT
>CAYZYB010001013.1:0-2586 GCA_964481505.1 uncultured Planctomycetaceae bacterium
CGCGAGCGTATTTGCGGCATTTGTTTGTGGCGAAAGAGATGCTGGGCGGCATTTTACTGTCTCTCCACAACCTCGCGTTTTACCAGAAGCTGGTGCGAGACCTCCGAAATGCGGTAAAGACTGGCACTGTGGCCGAGTTCCGGGCAGAACAGCTTGCTCGCTGGCAGCGTCAGCCCTAGACTACCGCGTTTTTCCGGAAGTCGGGGAATGGTCAGAAGATCCGTTCACTGATTTGTTGAAACGACTTCTGGTTTAGTGGGTCTTCGGGCAGCAGCAACCGCCGTCCATTTGCAGGCTCCGTTCACAAACAAAGTAGAGTGCTCTCAACCACCACTGAGCTGGGTCTTTTAGAAATGTCATCGCTGAAAGCTGCTCTTTTTCAAATGCTGATGTTTGCTCAGGGCGATGCTGCCCCGGCGGGCGGTGCGGCGCCTGATGGAGCGGCTCAACCGGGCAACCCCCTGCAGTTACTTTTCCCGCTGGCTGTTGGCGGCATCATGTTTTATCTCATGATGATTCGTCCAGAGCAGCGTAAACAGAAGGAACGGCAAAGTAAGCTGGAAGCACTCAAGAAGAACGACAAAGTGCTGACGATTGGTGGCATCATTGGCACAATCGTCGACTTTTCCAACGATGGAGCACGCGTGACGCTAAGAGTGGACGATGGGACACGAATCAAATTCGTCCGCAGTAGCATTCAGGGACTCTACGACGAAAAGTCGGAAGCTGAGTCAGCAGATAAGTAAAGAAATTCATCACAACGAATAACGCAATTTTTGTTTCTCGAGCCGCGACAACAGGCTCGCTGGAATTGATCAGGAACCATCACTGATGTTTGACATGCTCACTGGAGCTTTGACGCTCGCAGTTCAAGACGACTCTGCCGCTGGGACCATGGATGTGGCCACAGAAGCAACAGCCAAGCTGATTGAAACGGCTCCCGAAGTTGCGGAAGCGGTTCCAGCGGCCGCGGAAGCTGCTGCGAATTCCGGCATGCTGGGTGGTGGAGCGATCTTTGCCATCTTCGTCGGCGGTCTGGTTCTGGCCTTTGTGCTGGGAGCGTTCCTCGCAAAAGCCATGAAAGTGACCGACTGGGGCGTTCGCTTTGGCGTGTGCCTGGCCGCTTTGGCAATCGGTGTGATGCCGTTTCTTGTTCGATCGCTGAACGGCCAAAGCCTTGGTGATGGCATTCGCCTCGGCATCGACCTTGCCGGCGGAACCAACATGGTTTTCAAGGTCAAGCAGGAAGAAGGCAAAGAACTCACCAGTGAAATCATGGACAAGATGGTGGGAGCGATCGGCAAACGTATCAACCCATCGGGAACGTCAGAAATCACGGTTCGACAGGTTGGCGCAGACCGCATCGAAGTGATCGTTCCGGGCAAAGACCCTCAAACGGTGGCCGACATCAAGCGACGAATCACAAAGCTGGGAAGCCTGGAATTCTACATTACAGTCGACAGGCGGTATGACGACGCAACGATGGTACAAAGGGCTGAAGGCCTAAACCCAGGCGAATCTGAATTGGTCCGGGAACTGGACAACGGCGTCAAAGAAGTTTACGCCAAGTGGTTGCCTGCCTTCGAAGTCGGTGAAAGCCGTGAACCAAAGTTGCTCGATCTGGGCAACACCGTTGTGCGAAAAGTTGATAAGACGCGAGAAGTCAACGGCAAGACCGAACGCTACACAACGGAAGAGTATCTGGTTTCCGTTGGTCGCGAAGAGATGCGAGTTTCCGGAAAATACCTGAAGCGAGCTGGTTCCGGCATCGACCAGCAGACCGGCGAACAGATGGTGACGTTCGCGTTTAATTCTCAGGGAGCGAATCGCTTTAGCCGACTCACTGCCGCCAACCAGCCCAAGCCAGGACGTGACAATCGTCACCTTGCCATTGTGCTGGACGGCATGCTCTATAGCGCTCCTGCAATCAACGCTGTCATTAGCGACCGCGGACAGATTACGGGCAACTTCTCGGCAAAAGAAATCAAAGAACTCACCGACGTGCTGAACGCTGGTGCATTGGAAGTACCGATTGATCCGAAGCCGCTGAGTGAAGCTACCGTGGATCCAACTTTGGGGGAAGACGTACGGCAGAAAGGCGTTCAGGCAATCTTTGTTGCTGGTGCCGTGGTGGTTGTGTTTATGCTGGTGTACTACCGATTCGCCGGCATTGTGGCCATCGTTTGCCTGCTGTTGAATCTTGTTTTGGTTCTGACCGTGATGATCGGAATCAAGGCGACGTTCACGCTGCCTGGCCTGGCCGGGCTTGTGCTGACGATCGGAATGGCGGTGGACGCCAACGTCTTGATTTTCGAACGTATGCGAGAAGAAACCAACCGTGGTTCGAGCTTGCGGATGGCGATTCAGAACGGGTTCAGCAAAGCGTTCACCACGATTGTCGATGCGAACGTGACAACGCTGATCACCGCGGTAATCCTGTACATGATCGGAACAGATACGGTGAAGGGATTCGCTGTTTCGCTGTTTATCGGAATCGTGATGAGTATGTTCACGGCTCTGTATGTTGGCCGAGTGCTGTTTGATGTTGCCGAAAAGAATGGCTGGATCAAGAAGCTCAGCATGTTC
>CAYZYB010001014.1:0-2585 GCA_964481505.1 uncultured Planctomycetaceae bacterium
AAGTAGAGCTTACGTCCGCATCAAAGCGGTGCGAGATGCTGGGCGACAGCCTGACGTCCTGGTGCGAACAGCGCGCAGAAGAGGACGTTTACTGGGTTGAGCACACCGGGGCGAAGCGAGATCGCATAAGCCTGATGAGTGCTCCGGTGGAAGTCGGTCCGATTCTTCGAGACCAGTTGTTCAATGAAATCTCCAGCGTAATTCTGGCCAGCGCCACGCTCGCCATCGGGACGAAGGATTTTGCGTTCTTTCGCAATCGCGTTGGGCTGACCAACGGAAAGGATGATCGTCAGGGAAGTCCGTTCGATTACAAAAAGCAGGTGCGTTTGATTCTGTCATCGAACATGCCCGATCCGTCTTCCGCGTTGCAGGACTTTCAGCAGGAATGCTGTCGTCGCATAAAAGTGCATCTGCTGGAAACCAAAGGCCGAGCTTTCGTGCTGTTCACCAGTTACGGCATGATGATGTTTGTCGCAGAACGATTGATGGGCTGGCTCGCTGAAAATGATCTGACGTTGTATTGCCAGGGGAAAGGAATGCCGCGGTCTGCCATGCTGGATAAGTTCAAAAAAGACGATCGCGCCGTCCTGTTCGGCACCGACAGCTTTTGGCAGGGAGTCGATGTTCCGGGCGATGATCTGCAGAATGTGATCATCACGCGTTTACCGTTCAGTGTTCCCGACCATCCGTTACTGGAAGCTCGTGTGGATGCGATTAAAAGTCGCGGTGGAAACGCGTTCAACGAGTATCAGGTCCCGGAAGCAGTCATCAAGCTCAAGCAGGGTTTCGGGAGATTAATTCGCAGCCGCAACGACAGCGGTCGCGTCGTGATTCTGGACCCGCGGGTGCTTACAAAACGTTACGGTCGGTTGTTCCTGGAAAGTCTGCCGAAGTGTCGTGTCGAATTGGATAACGGCGAATCCATTGAACCGATGTCGCGTTCCTGAATCGCTGAACTCTTCGGCTGAAGCACAAAACGCATCGTCAAAGCGCATCGTTTGATGCAGCGATCAGCCGCAGCAATAAGGCACCTCATACACGAAGCGATTCCGCCTCCCCGGCGACGTCAGAATCGTATCGCTTTCGAATCGGCTCGATCTGGTCCGCAATAAACGCATCCACCTGTTCGGGCGCTCTTCCGATGTATCTTCGAGCGTCCAGAGTGCTGGCAAGGTCGATTCCCGCGAACGCATCGTCGTTCTGCAAACGGCTGATGAGATCGTTGGACAGCCCCAGCTTTTGACTTGCTTTGCAGCTTCCACACTATGCACGCGAATGACTTCGTGCAGTTCCTGGCGATCGCCGCCAGCCTGAACTCCTGCCATCAGAATTTCTTCTGTCGCCATGAATGGCAGTTCTTCGTTCAGATGCTTTTCGATCGTTTTCGGATAAACGACCATGCCGTCCGTGATGTTGCGATAAAGGATCAAACACGCATCGATCGCCAGAAATGCCTGCGGAACGCCCAGACGCCGGATCGCACTGTCATCAAGCGTTCGTTCCATCCATTGCGTGGCCATCGTGTTGTCGGTTCCGGATTGCTGACTCATCGCAAACCGTGACAACGCACACATGCGTTCGCTTCGCATCGGATTTCTTTTGTACGCCATCGCTGACGAACCAATCTGTTTTTTGCCCTTTGGTTCTTCGAGTTCTTTTTGATGCTGCAGAATGCGGACGTCGCTGCCCGCTTTATGGCAGGACTGCCCAATTCCGTTAAGTGTCGCCATGATCTGCGAATCAAATTTTCGCGAATACGTCTGACCTGTTACCGCGTGCCGAGCGCTGAAGCCCATCTTCTGCGTTACCAGTTCATCAAGCTGGTCGACCTTTGCGTGGTCGCCATCAAACAGACTTAAAAACGTCGCCTGCGTGCCAGTCGTTCCCTTCACGCCGCGAAAGCGAATGGAGTCGATGCGGTGTTCCAGTTCTTCGAGATCCAGCAGCAGATCCCAGCACCACAACGTCGCCCGCTTGCCGACCGTAGTGGGTTGAGCGGCCTGCAAATGGGTAAATCCCAGACAAGGCAAGTCACGATATTGTGCGGCAAATTTCGCCAACTGATCGATCACCTGAACCAATCTTCGGCGAATGACCAGAAGGCTGTCTTTGATTTGAAGCAGCTCGGAATTGTCGGTCACGTAACAACTCGTGGCACCGAGATGGATGATCGGCTTCGCCTGTGGGCATTGCGTTCCCCAGGTTTCGACGTGAGCCATCACATCGTGGCGACGTTCGAGTTCGAATTTTGCGGCAAGGTCAAAATCGATATCGTCGACGGTGGCTCGCATTTCAGCAAGCTGTTCGTCTGTTACGCCGAGTCCGAGTTCCTGCTGAGATTCCGCCAGTGCAATCCAAAGTCGTCGCCAGGTGGAGTGTTTGGTTTGAGCCGACCAAATGCCCGCCATTTCTCGTGATGCGTAACGACTGATCAGTGGGTTTTCGTAGATGTCGTGAGACAAAGGAATTGCTTTCGGTTGATTGAATTGACGTGATGCCAGCGATCGTAAATCACCCGTCGCCGAGATTTCAAACCAGTTGCAGCCGCGATTGCATCTTCTCCGAAACGCGGACCACAAAGGCTG
>CAYZYB010001015.1:0-2583 GCA_964481505.1 uncultured Planctomycetaceae bacterium
TATTGATGTCTTGCCCTTGTGCGCGGATCTCGTAGATGACCACGGAAGACACAGAATACACGGAAAAATTGCGAGATAGCCAAACCCTCGTTTCCTCTGTTTGCGACCTTTCCGGCAACTACCCTGAGCGACAACGGAGCGTTTCCGAGCGTCAGCTCGCATCCGCTGCGGCCGGTGCCGCCGAACAATTACGGTTTGAGGTGTGTCAGTGTGACGATATGATTGGGGAGTTGCTGCGTGTGAGGGCAGTGGTTTCGAACATTCTGAGTATTTTTAAAGGTCCATCTCTTGGGCGATCCGCAGCGCGAAGAACTGAAAGTAGCCAATCAGCGAGGAATTCTTGTTGGTGTTTTTAACGCCGACGAATGTCCCAACAAAGAAACGGCTTTGGACGAATTGAAGGGACTGGTCAAAACAGCTGGCGTGAATGTTGTTGGCGAGATTGTGCAGTATCGTGACAAGCCGCATCCGGCTCATTGTCTGGGCACTGGCAAGCTTGAAGAACTGAAAGAACTGGTCGAACTCGTCGACGCTGAAATGGTGGTCTTCGACAACAATCTTTCGCCATCGCAAAGTCGCGCGTTGGAGCAGGCAGTTGAAAAACCAATTGTCGATCGCAGCGAAGTCATCCTCGATATTTTTGCCACGCACGCTCAGACACACGAAGCGATGCTGCAGGTTGAGCTCGCTCAGCTGATGTACTTTCGCACGCGACTGAAACGCATGTGGACTCACCTCGAACGAATCGGCGGCGGAATCGGCGCAGGTCGTGGTCCGGGCGAAAAGCAGCTCGAAACAGACCGCCGACTGATCGATAAACGCATTTCGGAATTGAAGGCGAAACTGAAGAACGTCGAAAACCGTCGCGAACGCACGGTCTCTCATCGCCGATCGCAGCAGACCGTTTCACTGGTCGGTTATACCAACGCTGGCAAAAGTACATTGATGCGAACTCTGACGGGCGCCGATGTGCTGGTCGAAGACAAACTGTTCGCGACCCTGGACACTCGAACGCGGCGTTGGAATGTGCCGAATTATGGCGAAGTGTTGCTAAGTGATACCGTTGGGTTCGTTCGCAACCTGCCTCACCATTTGGTGGCGTCATTCCGATCGACGCTGGAAGAAGCGCGGCATGCTGACATCCTGCTGCATGTTGTGGACGCCAGCAATCCGGAAGCCGAGCGTCAGATTCACACGTGCTATCAGGTGCTGGAAGACATCGGCGTTGATTGTTCGAATCTGCTGCTGGTGCTCAACAAAGTTGACCAGGTTCAGGACCGATCGATGATTGATGTTCTGCGACGCCACTACGATGACACAATTACCATCAGCGCGGCAACCGGGCAGGGCGTTGATAAGCTGAGTCAGGTCGTGGCTGATCGATTGTCGGGTGGGTTTGTGACGGTCGAAATCGAAACCAGTTCGGGCAACGGAAAGTTACTGTCGTGGTTGACTCAGCACGCAGAAGAACTGGACCGAACCTACACCGATGAAACATCGGCGCGAGTGAAGCTAAAATGCCGCATGGCGAAACAGTACGTCGATTCCATGGATGTTGAAGATACGCAGCTGATTATTTTGGAACCTGTTTCGGGATAGCATCCAGGTGAAGAGCTGCCTGGATCCGTTTGCGCGCACCGCAGTTGGCGGGAGGATGCGACCACTACACGAAATCGACAGATTGTGCACGAAACTGGTATAGGCTGGTCAGTGTGATAGCCAAACCGCTGGCCGCGAACCATTGGTTCAAGAGATCCTCGAAAAATGTCTGGGGAGTCGGCGCGAAGTTCGCGAAGTAGAAAAAGAATGCGACACCAACAAGCATTTTGATCGTCGCGGAAACTTTGCGTCGCGATGGAGTTTCGAAAACCATCACGCAGCAATTCACGGCCAGAAAGACGACCCCAGCATAGGCCGCCGTTCTGCACGCGTTGGCCGCCGCTTCGTAACTGATATTCGGATGTTGGGTACGCCACCAGTACAGGAAAATCAGAAACGAAAAGAACGACGCGCATACGAACAGGTCCACGCTGTAAAACAGTCGGCTTAGCGGGAGCGGCGTTCGGTGTTGCAGAGTCTTTAGATTCGTCGTTTCGGCCGTGGTTGTTGGACTTCTGTACGGATTGGTCTCAGAATCTGGAAGCGTATTGAGGTCGGACTCATCTGATTCCGGCGACCGTTTGAAGTTGGACTGTTGTCTAATGCGATTTGCTCGACGATTCCAATAGTGTCCGCCTGCGTAGAGAAAAGCAGATGTCAGGGTGGGCGGCAATATGCCGACAATGACCGCTCCCGGAATGACGATTTCATCCCAGCCGATGGAATGCATCAGATAAAAGTAGGCCGCGGCGGCAGCAAGGCATCCCAATGGAAGATTGATGATCAAAGTGATCAGCAGCACTACATTGAAGGTGAAGTATTCATGTTGCTGCGGCCGCACCCATCTGACTCCGGCCCACGCCCAGTCCGCATCGTTGATCTGGCAGAATCGCTTTTCGATCCAATTCTCGTCAGGGGTGTGTTTTTTCATCAGGTGCATTCCCCTTGGACTTTGCTTGCTGCGTCCGGCGCATTGTCTGGAGT
>CAYZYB010001016.1:0-2578 GCA_964481505.1 uncultured Planctomycetaceae bacterium
CGCTTTCACCGATTCGGAGATCATCAAACGATTGCAGAGCGGCCAGTGCCGCAGATGTGACGGCATCGTCTTTGCCGTTTGTGATGACTTCCAGCAGGACCGGGATGAATTCCGGTCGTCGAATTTCGCCGAAGATTTCCACAAACTGCAGTCGCTGTTCTGCTTTGGCCTTCCCGTCGGAAACAACCCTGATGGCTTCCTGCACAGATGTCGGATCACCCTGACGCACTTTTAACGCGACCGAACCTCCGCCAGTTGCAGCGATCGCATCCACCAGAGCGTCCGGAATCCCGGACAGCGATCGCCCCTTGTAGGCTTCTTCGAACCCCTTCAACAGCAGATCTGTGGTGGCCTTATCTGGAGCGTCTTTCAGAAGTTTGGCAGCGGCCATCAGTTCTGATCGGCTTCCTGCAGACGCGTAACGCTTCATCAATCGCAGTGTGATGTGTTCGGTCATCAGCGGGCGATTCCAGACACCGGGATCGGACAACACGACTTCACGGATCAGATCCGCTTCCTCTGCTTTCGATTCCAGCGCCCACCACAACAACAGTGGCTGGTGAATGTCGGCCGAATCTTCGTCGTAACTCAGCAGCTCACGAATAATTGGCAGAGCATCGGCCGCAGGCAATCGCTTTGCCGAAGACGCCAGCTGCTTGCGAACAAAGATGTAAGGTTCATCAGCCGCCAGCGTTGCCAATGCCGCGGAAACAGGTGGGGCGACCTTGTAGTGATCGCAAAGTAACCGCACCGTCCACGCGCGAACGTATTGGTCTTCGTGCCGCAGAAGTTCTTTTGCCACGTCGCTGGTGATACCGCCAGACAGGTGCAATGCCCACAGCGATTCCAGGGCTGCCTGGCCAAAGCCCTGTTTTGTTCTTTGCAGGAGTTCGGGAGTCAACGACGCGTCTTTGCGATCTCCAATCAGCCGCAGTGCGTTCTGGCGATGCCACTTGCTGTCATGCTTCAGAGCAGCCAGGGGATCTGTTTCAATTTTCGTGGGCGTCACTGCGTTCTTCGGGGTGAGTCGATAGATTCGCCCGTTTGTGCGGTCGATTCTGCCTGAATAGTGGCTGCTGTGGTCGATGCGTTGTTCGTACATGTCGGCCACATAGATGCTGCCGTCCGGTCCCGCCTTAATGTCGACAGGGCGAAACCACTGATCGTCTGTTTTGATAACTCGCGAAATGTCCTCGGTTTCAAACGAAGACTGGTACCGTCGCATGTCGGTCATCACCACCTGCCCCTGCAGCGGTTCGATACCGAACAGCCGGCCACGGTATGCCGCTGGAAGGATTTCTTCTTCGTAGATGATGAAATTGTGAGTGAACCGTGGGACACTGGCGTGCTTAATGTTGGCGAAGTAGCCGAAGGCAAACGGGTTGGACAGCGGTCCGTGTTTCCCAAAACCTTTGCGATAGTACCCACCCTGAACATAGTGGAAGCCGCGAGTGTCGCCGCCATTGTGTCCGGAATAAATTTCTCCATGGTTGTCGATTTCTACCCCAAACGTGTTGCCACCGCCTTCTGCGAAGACTTCGTACCGTTTGAGTTCCGGGTGATAGCGCCAAATGAGCTGCCCCATGGTGCGGGTGGGCACTTCTTTTGATCCGGGTCTCTTTATGTTGCCGGAAACGGTGCTTCCCTGAGCTCCATAAAGCCAGCCGTCCGGGCCGAAACGCAGGCTGTTGATCACCGAATGCGAATCTTCCAGTCCGAAGCCTTCCAACAGAACTTCCGGATCACTATCCGGAACGTCGTCGCCGTCTGCATCAGGATAAAACAGCAGATACGGCGGATTCGTGACGAACGCTCCATCGCGACCGACGGCCACCGAGGATGCAATGTTCAGCCCGTCAACGAACGTCTTGTGCTTATCGTAGACCCCGTCACCGTCTGTGTCTTCATGAATCGAAATGCGGTCGCGACCTTTGGCCCCATGAGGCGGCGGTTCCGGAACTTTGTCGTACACACTTCGCAGATACACATCACGGCTCAGCATTTTCACACCAGCGACTTCCGGATACTGCCGGTATTCCACAACCCACATTCGCCCGCGTTCGTCCCACGTCATGAACAGCGGTTGAGTGATCTCGGGTTCACTGAGTACCAGCTGCAGCCGAAGGTCATCCGGAACTTCGAATCGTTTTTCGGCTTCCAACGGTGGCAGTGGATCGTTGTCGCCCTGGCGTTTGGTAACGTACCGCTGGACGTCGTCGACCGCATCGACTTTGGCATAGCCGCCTGCCTTCCGCAGTGCAGGTTCTGTCGGGACAGCATTCGCATCAATGCCGAAGTCCGTCACCGTTGCGTTTGCGTAGTCCGGATCATCGCCCGGACGATACTGCCAATCGCCGTTCAGTCGAATCGCCTGCTTTGCGGTTTCGTTCAACAGGACCGGAGGCGCAACGCTGAAGTTCGGCCGCGGACCATTTTGGTAAACTCGAATCGCAACACAATTAAACTCGCCAAACTTCAGCACGTCGTTGTTGAGGGTGTATTGCCCTTTCTCTCCCAGCCCACTCCGAAACCGCGGCGGAAACGTCCCGGTCGCTCCGGCGATGGTGCCGTTCACGTA
>CAYZYB010001017.1:0-2575 GCA_964481505.1 uncultured Planctomycetaceae bacterium
TTCGCGACAGCGCAGAAATCGTCGCCGTGTGTTTCGCTACATTATCCGTTTCCGAAACAATGTGCGAAGTGCCTGCTTTCGGTGCTGTGGTCGTGCTGTCGGCGTAACGTTGAAACAGCGCATGGAAAAAGCAGCAAGCGGATTAAGCCTGCTGCTTCGTCTGTTTTACCACACCCGTCGTCATACAAACGTCGCGCGTGTCATAGGCGATCAGGCCTAGTAGCGACCGCCGCCGCCACCGCCGTAACCGCCACCGCCGCCGCCACGAGGGCGATCTTCGCGTGGGCGAGCTTCGTTGACAACGATGGATCGTCCGTCGAGGTCCGATCCGTTCATGGCTTCGATTGCTTCGTCTCCACCGGTTTCCATTTCAACAAAACCGAATCCTTTTGAACGTCCGGTATCGCGGTCACTGATGACCTTTGCGGAAGTGACGACACCGTACTGAGCAAATGCCTGCTCAAGTCCCTCGGACGTTGTTGCCCATGCGAGACTGCCTACAAAAATGTTCTTACTCATCAACTTAACCCTTGAGCCTCTCGGCTGCCAAAACACGATCCTGCCATCACAGCGATAGGCATAGAAACGCTGAATTTGAAAATTCGAAATTGATCCCAATTTTCATCAAACGATGAGTGCTGCGGCAGAAATCAAGAGCGGAAAGAACCGTTATCGCATACAACCAGCATCACACCAGGTAGTTCGAAAAGGCACAAATAAAGCCCTATTCAAACTCAGTCACTACAGACGCTATCGGGCTCGCTCCACAATAGCAATCCCCCGCAGGCCTCCTTAGTGGAAACTCTGCAACAATTTTTCGGAACATCGCCTGCCGAATTTCGCTAGTTCACGTCGCGTCCGGTCAGCAATCGTTCGATATCGTCGGCTCTGGACCCTACTTCCAGCACGCTGCGACGAATTTCTTCAGCACTCACGGTCACACGAGGATATGTGTCGACCATCACAAAGCAGGGCACTCCATCGATATCTTTAATCGAAAGCCCACCGTGCAGAACAACGCCATTGAGTCGCAAAGCGTCTTCGTAGAAATCTTCCCGGGCTTCACAGCAAATGCTGTAAATGTTCAATAACCGGTCGCCCGCTCGATGGTTGCTGTTTTCCAGATATACGGTTTGCCCACGATTGTCCGGCAGCTGCAATTGAACCTTAACCGCGTTTCCGCTGCCTTCGCAGGTGATCAGAGGACGATCGTGGAAGGCCTCATGCACCAGCGTATCGAGGTCGCGAGTGCTTCCCAACACGGCCTGCAGCAGCTGTGATACGGCGAAGCCATCGCACGGCCGGTTGCCAGGACTTTGCTGCAACATCAAAGTCACACACTCCGCCATCTCCAGCGGAACGTTGGCATTGCGACTGCGCGGCCCGCGGTATTCCCCGGAAATAACAGACGCCATCAGTTCGCTGATGGATTCTCCTTGAAACGGATAGTGTCCGGTCAGCATCAGGTAATAGCAGACACCCAGCGCGAAAACGTCGCTTGCCGGACTTGCCTCGTCGCCCTGCAATAACTCCGGAGCCATAAAATGCGGAGTGCCGGCGAGTTTTGCGTTTCCCACCTGGGAAGAATGAATCTGCTTTGCCAGACCAAAATCTGCAATCTTCGGCAGCCCGGCGGGAGTGACCAGAACGTTGTCCGGTTTCAAATCACGATGAACAATGCCAAGGCGATGGGCGGCAGCCAGCCCTTCGGCAATTCCCACGGCCAGTTGAGTCGCCCGCAATGGCCCCAGAGCACCGGAACGATCGATTTCCTGCTGCAGCGATTCCCCCGGAACGTATTCCATCTCCAGAAAGTAGCGGCTGTCAGTGTTCCCAATGGCATGCGTGGTGACAACGTTGGGGTGTACGAGTGCAGCCGCCGACCGTCCTTCGTTTTCAAATCGTGCGATATAGTTGATGCTGCGAGAAATGCGTTGCGGCGAAAGAATCTTCAGCGCGCACTGGCGATGCAGATGCAAATTCCGAGCAAGATAAACGACTCCCATTCCGCCGCGACCGAGGGTCTCGAGGCACTCGTACTTGTCGATGGTCTGGCCGTCCAGCAGGATTTCGTCGAGTTCAATTTCTGTCGACCTGCTGACGGCGCCGTCGCGGGGCAGCAGCACGGTGTCGACGGTACTATCCTGCAGCAGCAGCGGAGGCATTCCGCATCGTGGACATTCCTCTTCTTCGGCGGAGAAGACTCCGTTGCAGGCTAGGCAGTATAAACTCGGCACAATGACCTCAAATTCCGGTGTAGAATGACTCCCCTGTGGGGAAAATCGGCAAGGCCCTCAACGGTAGATCTCTGGCAGGCTACAACAGTTCCTCAGCAATCTCCAACCACAGCGCGTCAATCTCATCCGTCGTCCGAACAGCACGCCCCGCCTTTCGAAACCAGTAACCAGCGTTTCCGAGGTCACCTTCGATCAGGTGCAGCAACGCATGCAGCCACGATCCCATCGGTGTGTGAATGTCCTGAGCAATATCGTGAGCCGTGTCCCACTGGCCCGCTTTGGTGAACCACAGAGACTGCAACTCAAGGGACAGTCCATCGGCCGGTACGGGATCGTTT
>CAYZYB010001018.1:0-2572 GCA_964481505.1 uncultured Planctomycetaceae bacterium
GCTTCGGTCACCACTTGAAACACAACACGTTCGACACTCTTTCTTTTCTTTTTTTCTGACAGGACACAATGAATCATGAACAGAATCACTATGGCCATACTGATGACCACAACAACACTCTCCAGCGCGTACGCTCAAACACAGTCGACCGGCAGCCCCACTGATCAGGCTCACGTTTCTGCAAGTGACCTGCGGTACGCTCAGTTGATGATGGGCGAACTGGATGAGCAACTGCAGATCGCTCACGCCAAGATGGGCAGCGATGCCATCGACCGCAAACGCTCGGTCGGTCGAAAGAAGGCGCTGAGCACCGTTGCTGACGAACAGCAGCGGCTGCTGGCAGCGCTGACTCAGCAGGCCAGCGAACGTCACCAGCGATTGTGTGATCATTGAAGAGTCTCGCTGAAGTTGAGAAATCGCAGGGGATCGACAGCAACGAGTACGACGAACTGATCGCGGCCTCGCTGGCCAAACTGCAGGTCCTGAAGGCTCGTCTGGCGAAAGTCACAAAGCAAAAGACTATGCTGGATGACACCGTTGCCAAATTGAAACGGACTCATGTGCGGCAGCTGCTGCGAACAGTGGTCTCAGAACCGGCTGCGCAGGTTGTGGAGCAGCAGAAGAGCAGCCTCGAAGATCTGCTGGATCGGGAGGTCCCCGTTGATTCGAAGGAGCAACGCTGATGATGACGATTCTGAAACACTGCCTGATTGCCGTGACGTCGTGCCTTATCGTCTGCTTGTGGGCCGACAGCATCCTGTCAGTCGGGCCGCGAAAAACGGTGGAAGTCACACTGGAAGACTTTCCACCGGAGCGGCCGGAAACAGAACCAGCGGAAGCGGAAGCCGTCGAATATCCTGATTCGGGCGAGTCATCGATTGCTGATGCGGACAAAGAACAACCGAAGGCCACCAGCGTTGCAGCTTCTTCGGCCACGCAGCCGTCGGAAGTGCCATCTCCCGTGGAAACGGCGGCCAGCGAACTGGCGGAATTGCCCTTTTCCGAAACGGACGAACAATCACCGGCCCCGGCGATTCCTCTGCCGCCTGCTGAGGTGTCCGATCGCTGGACGGATTTCGAATTTGGATCAGAGGACGCGAAGGGCGCTCAGCCCGCTTTTGTGGGAGTTGGGCACGGCAACGCAGGCTCCGAAACCGGTGCCCCGGGGCTGATGTGGAGCGTTCGTTTTCCGGCGGACATTCCGTGGGATCGGCTGGAGGAATCGCCGAGCTGTCGGCTGGTGGCCTATCGGGTCACACAGCAGCAGGTGCAGGTTGCGGAAATTCGAAACGAACGCCTGATGCCGGTGATGCCATTGGCTGAGTTCATTCGTCAGAATGCTCAGTTTGCCGGTCGACATGGCATCAACCCGGACCGCAGGCTGTCGGCGAAGTTTCTGGAACCACTGATGAGTCACGGTGGCGGTTGGAAGCTTCGACTTATGGTCTGCGATACGGCGTATCACAGCTGGAGTCAGCGTATTCGTGATCGGATCGCCGCTCACGGAAGGCAGGAAGCTGATGTTCACCGAATCTACGCACGTCTCGACTTTCAGCTGCACAACGACCAGCCACAACTGCTGGTGACTCAACTGGAATTCAGGCCAGTTCCCATTAACGAACCAAACCCGGAAGGACAAGACGTCGATGTTCATCATGCTGAAACAATACCTTGACGGAAACGGCCTGCTGGCGGTGGTGCAACTGGCATTCATGGCCGCACTTGTGCACGTGTTAATCGTCGGTCTGATCACGTCTTTGGTTCCGGGGCGGAACGCTTCCACACTGGTGGCGAGTCAGCTGGCTCAGGCACTGGCTCAGGTCTGCATCGGCCTTGGACTGTTGCTCACGTTTTCCGGTGTTTACCAGATGGTGACGGCGGGAGCCGGTCAGGATCAGAACGGATTATCGCTGGCGCTGGGATCGAGTGCGCTGGGATATTCTGCGTGGGTGTTCTGTGCCTTCGGAACCCTGGTCGATGCGGCTTTTGGTCGCGGACGCAAGCGTCGGCGTCAGCGTCCTGTTGATCGGGAAGGCGGCCTGCAGGGATTTCGCAGACAGTCCTTCTGAGCGTGTCTGTAACGTGTGAGAATCCGGAGAAATTCATGCTGAATCGCAATCTGCTCACCATTCTTGTCGCGGGTGTCGACATCTGGGCCATCCTGTTCATTCTGCACTTTCATCGGCCGATTCCGTGGGAAGTTTCTCTGGCCGTCAGTGGACCGGAATCTGGTCCCGTTGCGCCGGTCAGTTCGGACCCGGTTCAGGTTCGCATTGGTCCGGATGGTGTGGCCTTGTATCCCGATCCCGACGTGGCTCCGAACCTGACGGCCGTTCGAACTTACCTGCATCACAAACAGCAGCAGGGCGACTACGTGGTTGTTCGATTGCTGTGTTCGCAGACGGCGAAACTGGAAGACTGGGGGCCGCTCGCCCGGTCACTGACGGAGTTCGCCGACGAAATCAGCATTGCCCCGGCGCCACTCGACACGGTCGTGTCGAGAGAGCAATGATGAGCACGGCGACGCAGTTGCTGAAGTAGGCTGACTCTCCCAGTCGGCTCCCCTGCAGGT
>CAYZYB010001019.1:0-2568 GCA_964481505.1 uncultured Planctomycetaceae bacterium
CATCTCCCACTGTTCAAGCAGCTCTGTGAGCGTGCGTGGCGACTTCTCATCGCCGTGTCAGGTGAAGATGCAAGCGAGATGCCATCTGGGTACTCCGTTGATGCCATTGGGCCCCGAGGCGGAATCAGTGGTTCTGCCGAATGGCTCTCATTGCTGCATGAAACCGCTTTTCGTTTCCCGACCGCTGGCTTTGAAGGTGAGTGTCGATGGCGGCAGTTCAATGGCAAGCAGTGCGTAAGCAATGTCATAAATAGCGACATCGTTACCGCATCAGTTCGGCTGATAAATCTGATTCTTGATTCCGACTGCATCACGAAGCTTGGCTGTTGGGACGGTCCGCTTGAGCTGCGACTGCCGCCTCAGGACGACTTTAAAGACGGCGAGCTTTCTGTTGGCTCGTCGCCTAACCCATCAACAGCAAATCATGCGATTCGGGAGCAGCCACCTCCTTCCGACAGCGAGAGCATTATTGTTGATCGGGAAGCACTTGATGTCGGAATTGGGTCACAAAGATGCTTCCTCGGCAACACAGTGTTATTCCGGTTGTTCGAGCGACTGGCACAACGCCCAAACACATTCGTATCCATCGACCATTTGAGATCTGATGTTTGGGACGATGACTTCTTTGAGGATCAGAGCATCAAGCGTTCAGTTCGTCTGCTACGGAAGAAGCTCGAAGCCGCAGGAGTGACGAGACTCAAGATCGACTCGTCAACGAAAGACCATGCTCGACTTCTGGTTGAGTAGCGGCAGTCGTCCGTTCTGTTTCCACTTGTTGTCCGAGTGCGATCCGCATGGTGTCCGGCCTACCACGTACAACGTGTCGGTCGGGCAAATTCGCTCGATCTTGCTCAGTCTTGAAAGGTAAACAAATGGAAGCTCTACAGGTCTTCGTCAGAGAATTTCACACTCACGAATCAGGAGTCGAAATCGTCAAGGTTCTTACGAAGCTTGGATTCGAAGTCATCTCAATTTTTGACAGCATGTCTGACACACGGGGCGGGCTGATCGAAACAAGCATTGTGCTCTGCGACACGTTGGAATGCGACGATCCAGCGCTAATCTTGGAAGCCGTCATGGTGACGCCCGGTATCGTCCTCCAGTACCGACAGTTCACTTTGGAAGATGAAGGTGAGTTGCCAGCTGTGACACCCCAGCCTGCAATTCTGGACGGATACAAGGTAATCGATGAGTCAGGCACGGCGATCGCCGCTGGGACTCAGGATCAGATGTTTCGGACTGTGAAACATCATGTGGAAGACGGTCGCTATCGCATTGCTGGCCCGGAGATGATTCTTGACGTGATTCGGGAATCTGGAGTCGTCGGCCCTGACCCGGATGGCTTTCAGGTACAGGCTGCTTCGAGCGAGGAGGGCGGACAATGAGTAAACCGTCTACAAGGAAACAGAAAAAGCAAAAAGCACGGCAGCGAGCTAAAACCAAGAATGCAGTCATCGCCAAAGAGCTTCGGAACTACAGGCAGAACTTTCCAAGCTTTATTCTACGCAATGAAACCGAAGCAGACCCCGGTTTCGTCAAACTGGTTCGGCGGGCAGTGTCACAGATTGACTTCCGTGATTCCCAATTATTCACGCCAGCCGAAACGGAAATTTTCAAATCAATGGGGCGAAACGGAGTCGCCTTCACAAAGACTTTCTTAAATTCGTTGGAACCATACCCTGAGATAAATCTGCGCTTCTGCCTGAAGGTCGGGAGGGTGCTTTTTGCAAAAATACCGACCGAAGAAATCGCAAAGTACATTCCGTACAACGATGTGTCTGCGTTGTTCGACGGTCGAGATATTGTGCTGCACTTTCGGGGGCTCCATAAGAAGAGGTCTCCTAACGGCACAATCTATTTCTCCAAGCATCGTCCAACAATCAGGATCGACGGCCAAGAGGTCATTGTCGGTTTTTCCCGCCACGCAATAGAAAGAATTTGCGAGCGGATTGTTCCCCGTTGGCGGACGTACGCCGGTCTTGCTGATGCCTTTGCATTCTTCGAACAGTGTTTGAAATTCGAGGCGGTCAACTTGTACAGAGGTCATCTGGCGTTCACCTTTTTCGGCCAGTACCCAAAGGGGGAAGCGATCGTTGATCAAATCATGGATCAGAATTGTGAAGACTTAAAGAACCTCTATCTTCGCATTGGGTACTGCCCGGCGGTTATTGAGGATGGTTTCGTTAGAGCAAAGACGCTGTTGCTGCCCGGGTTCGACGGCACACCTGAACGTACTGCCATTCACAGTGCCGGGTTGCAATCGCCTGAGCGGAAGAGGCTCCTCGATGCAGCGGGCAGACTTGATATTAACGAAATCAAGTTGGCCTCCGATCGTTGGCTGCTCAAGTGGTTTCATGAGCACGGTGTACCACAGGTGATTCGATCTGAAGAGCGGCTCTACGCCAAAGCCATCTGAATCCAGCAAGACCACGAACGCCGACTTCCGCCTGCTGAATTATGGAGTTCTCTAAGCAAAATTTGCTTCGTTATTAACGGGCGATGCTGTGGGGCCGTGAATCCTTTGAAAGAAACGACTTGCGGCGATTTGCTCATGGTGTGCTCAGGTAC
>CAYZYB010001020.1:0-2566 GCA_964481505.1 uncultured Planctomycetaceae bacterium
ACCGAAATCGTCGCCTGATCAACTTACCTCAAACACAACATTTGACAGTAGCTCGTGCAACCTACACAAGCCAATTGAGAGCATCATCAAGGTAGCTGGCTTCACACCGTGGCCCAATCTGATCAAGAATTTAAGGCTAAGTTGTGAAAACGATTGGTTGGACAATCGGGAAGCTCCGGACCATGTCATTGCTGCTTGGATCGGCCACAGTGTCGAGGTTCAGAAGAGCGACTATGCCATTGTTTCAGAAGGGCATTTTCAGCAATTCAACGCGAAGACGGCACGAAAAAAAAGTGGTGCAAAAAACGGTGCAGCACTTATCAGAATGAGTGAGAAACCGCAGGAAAAGAGTGCACCGGAATCTGCACCACTTCTGCGAAAAGACAGCAAAACAATAAAAAACCCCGCGATTTCGCGGGGTTTTAATGCTCTGGAGAGGACTCGAACCTCCACGGGATTATCTCCCACCAGCCCCTCAAGCTGGCGTGTCTACCAATTCCACCACCAGAGCGATGTTTTTCTGTTGTGTTTGCGGCTGCGTTAACTATTCGGCCATTTTGCCAGTGTTGGGGCACTGCTGATTTTTGGTCGATGGAGCTGCGAGGCGGAACAATAACAGCAGGAAACCGGTTGATTCAACCAATTGCGGCGACTCCCTCGGTAATCTGCGGTATCCAAAGCCACAATCCCTCACAAGTTGCCAACGGGCAGTTTTTGCTGATTTTTCGCTTCTGATCGACCGAATCGATCATATCGCAGAACCCAGCCTTTCCCCAGATACCCAATTTTATTAGATTCCCCGAAGCTAACAGGCGTCCGCGATTTGACTTACGGCAAATATTGCCGCATCGGGCGAGTGGTCATATTATTGCCACGGCACAACTGTTGGTGAATGCGTCTGTGGTTGGGAATGAGTCGAACTGCAGACGGCGATGACGGAGTGGGCTCGCATTAACATTTCTGCAGGCCATTTTGCAGAAGGGATTCTCAAAAAATGCCGTTTGAACCTCAGCGGTTTATACATGCCGCCAATGTTCGGTTGGACCTTCCGGTTAGTGTTCACCTGTCCGAACAACTCACTGATGAATTGCGTCACGCTCTGGAAGACGCAACGCTGACGTCGTTTGACTACGTTATTGAAACATGCATTTCGCGCAACGTTGATTACCTTTTGTTGTCGGGCAACGTTTTTCTGGAAGCAGATCGAAGCCTGCGCGCACGTTTGACGTTGCTCGGCGGTTTCCGGCGGCTTGATGAAAAGAAGATTCCGGTGTTCGTACTGCCAGGGGATGCCGATCCGCCGGAGGCCTGGCGGACGATTCCTGAAATGCCGGATAATGTTACGGTGTGCTATAGTTCGAATCCGGAGCCGGAATATCTGGAACGCAACGACCGTATCATTTCGACTGTTTCAGCGTCCATGTGGTACGGCGAAACGGATTCGTTTGGCATCCGCATTATTGGTCGCGGGGGATGACGGCATCGACCCGTTTCGAATTGGCATTGTCAGTCGCGCTAAGTACGACGAATCGCGCCGCATGGCGGCTTTGACAGCGTCCAGTGATGACGACTTTTTGAATGTTGGCGGCGACGAAGATGTTGAGCCAGCGGAAGAGGTGACAACGCTGCAGGAGATTCCCGATCGTGTTGAAACCACGGCCGAATACGAGGCTGGGTTTCGTGAGTACATCGACAATCTGATGAGCGAAGGCCGTCTGAACTACGTCGCTTACATGGGCGAACTCGATCGGCTTACGATCACACTTGAGTCCGGAAAGGTACATTGCACCGGAACAACTCAGCCTCGCAATCAACTGGAAGCGGACTGCGGTTTGTGTTCTCTGGTGACTGTTGATGCTGCTGGCAAGACATCGATTGATGAGATCAACACCAGTGCTGTGGACTGGAAAAACATTGATCTTCGAGTCGAATCGGATTCCACGTTAAATCGTTCACTGGAACGAATGCGGGAATTGCTTTTGCAGGAACCTCGCAGTAGATCGGATCGCGTGTGGGCGGTTTGCTGGACCGTTCGCGGGCCGTTGCCAGTGCTGAAAGACTTCATTGAAGACGACCTGGAACTAGCCGTAGCGGTGGAGCTTGAGGAAATGGAGTCGGATGGGCAGCACATTCGTCTGGTGCACGAAATTCGCACGCTGCCGGATCCGTGGGAAGTGCCCGATAAAGAATCACTCGGTCAACAATACGCTGATCTCATCACCGAAGACGCGATTGTATCTCGCCGCAAACTGATGGGTTACGTGCGCCGCGAAACCGAATTGTCGGAAGGCTGGCGACAACGATTCGAAGCACTGGTCGCGGGGGTTGATCGTGAGCGAATTCTGTCACGGATGCGGAACGATGGAGCGAGCTGGTTTGTTGCAGATATTCAGGAGCTGCTTCCTGACTTCGACGATTTCGACGAAGACATTCTGCAGGACGAAGCCGTCCCGGAATTCGGACTTAGCGACGACGACGAAGTGACTAACGCAGAAGGTAAAGTGGTCGTGGAAGCTCACACGGGGACAGAGTCCGACCACGGTGAAATACTTGATGAATACGAAGC
>CAYZYB010001021.1:0-2565 GCA_964481505.1 uncultured Planctomycetaceae bacterium
GTTGGGAGCAGTTTTGTGACGGTGCGGTTTTCGTGTCAGTGTGGTCAACGCTACAAAGTTCCTGCCAGCCAGCACGGGCGAACGGCAACGTGTTCCAATTGCCTGACCAGCTTGATCGTCCCTTCTGCAGATGCCGATTCGGGTGTTGCGCAACAAAACCTTCCTCCTCGTCGAAAGAAGCGGAACTCATCAAAAAGCAACAAGCCGCGTTTGAAGGAACGCATTCCGGACGCGTTCGAACCAACGTTTGAAGCCGACAAAGAGATGCATCCCGTGATCGTAGTGACTCTGGCCGCAGTGTTGTTCTTTAATGGCTGGCAGGGACTTCAGGATGTGGTCTTTTCGCAGGTCCTGATGTGGTCAGACGTTTCACTGGTCGACGAACTCGAAGCCGCAACGCAGGAACAGTTGTCAGATCTTCAGGAAGCAGGCTTGAATCCGGAGACTCTTGAAGATGTACATTCATACATTCGAAACATGTGGGTCAGCGGAATGTTCCTCGGACTGCTCAAGCTGGGTATAGCCGCGTCAATGGCGGGGATTCTGATGTGGCGTGGATATGCCTTGCGTATCGCTTTCGCAGCGACCGCGTTGCTGTGGCTGATTCAATGGCTGGCAATCTGGGACATCGGCCTGCTGCCCAGTGTTAACGTGGCCGCCCTGATTGCAATTGTGATGCTGCTAAAACGCATGCCACCGGTAGCGTGGAATCGCCTGATGACCACCGCCCCCTAAAACCCGTAGCGGTGGCTTCCAGCCGCCGCCTCACCCGCCGTCGTACCGGCACAATATTTAACATTAATACCCGAAGTTATGCGTGGCGGCTGGAAGCCACCGCTACGTTTGGCTGATCAGGCAATCACTCCATTCAGTTCGTCTTCGAGGTGCACGCGGATGATGTCGGCGAACGATTGGTCGGCGACGAAGCCGAGCTTGATCGCTCGATCGGGGGCGAAGTTCCGTGGCCAGCCTGCGACCATTTGCATAATTCGTTCGTCCGGTTGGCGACGAATCCTGGCCACCACGACGTCGCCCGCGATCTCTCGCAACGCCGCGACTTGTTCTCCAACAGTGACAGAAACACCGGGCATCGCAAGGTTACGACGAGGGCCGACGATCGACGAATCGAGAGTCGCGGCGTGCAGTAAAAAGCCGACCGCAGATCGTGGGGACGCGTGCCAATGTCGGACGTCGTCAGACACAGGCAGCACAGCTTCGGCACCGGCCAGCGGTTCGCGAATGATGTTCGAAAAGAAGCCGGACGCCGCTTTGTTCGGCTTGCCGGGGCGGACGCAGATCGTGGGCAGGCGGATGCCGATTCCATCCAAAAGTCCACGCCGCGAATAGTCGCTGAGCAGCAGTTCGCAGATCGCCTTTTGAGTTCCATACGACGTCAGCGGCGTGGTGTGGAAGTCGTCGCCAATGGCCTCCGGAAAGGGAGCACCAAAGACAGCGATGGAACTCGTGAACACCACTCGCGGTACGTAACCTTCGGTCGCACAGATCGCATCGAACAGAAACCGCGAACCGTCGAGGTTGATGCGGTATCCCTTCGCGAAATTCTCTTCGGCTTCACCAGAAACAATCGCTGCCAGGTGAAAGATCACGTCCGGAAGATCGGCCACTAAAGCAGCAGCTTCGGCTGGCTTCGACAGATCGCCCGTAGACACTCGCAGGGGAATTTCAGGAGATGGCGGAACAACGCCCGGGACGACGTCGAACAGAATGATTTCGTCGATGCTGGTGCCGCCGAGCTGTTTGTCGGCGAGAAGTTGTTGCAGCAGCTTCTGGCCAATCATGCCAGCGCCACCGATGATGAGGATTTTCATATTGCGTCGTCTTTGTGTTCCTGGATTTCAGTTCCACCCAGCCGTCCTGCTCTGTGTGACAAGACGTGCCGTGGGTGGTTTCCTGTTTTCAAAATAGTGGCATCCTGTGCCCGCAGCGTAGGCTCTTGTGAGAGGGTTTGGACTCCGGACGTGGTCGTCTTGTGGGTAAATCGATTCACCTCCGCGGCTCACCACGCGGAATGTGATGGCTACGTTGAGCTATCGTCGCTGCCGGAGAAATCCGATCAGATCGCGGACTTCATCGGGTTTCAGCGAATCCAGCAGCCCATTTGGCATGAGCGAATTCGTTGTGCGTTTGCGTTGTTCGATTTCGCTCTTTGCGATCTTTTTCAGTTCTTTATCCGTTTGCACGGTCACCACCTGGTCGGTCTCACCCACAACGACACCGTTGATGACTCGCCCCGACACCAATTCCATGATCGAAACCGTGTACTGTTTGGGAACTTCACCACTGGGATTGATAACGTTGCCCAGCAGATAATCCATGTTCGCTCGATTGCCGCCCGTCAGGTCCGGCCCAATTTTGCCGCCTTTACCGTACAACTTGTGACACGCAGCGCACGATTTTTTGAACAGGGTCGCTCCGGTTTCAAGGTCCGCTTCGGCAAGTACATCTTCCGTGAGTTCCCGCTTCCATTTCGCAATGGATGCTTCGAGAGCTTCCGGTGTTTCGTTGATCACGCCCCAGTGTTCGTCGACGACTGCGGTGATAGAT
>CAYZYB010001022.1:0-2562 GCA_964481505.1 uncultured Planctomycetaceae bacterium
GCGACGCCCTGTACACCGTAGCCACCAGCTTTGCCGATCGGTTCTTTTGTCGAACAGTACCAATCGATCCATTCCGCATCGATTTTTCGCAGAGTGATTTCTGTCTTCACTATTTCCTGATAGCAACGACTTCCAACACAAATTCGAAAACAGCTCCAAACCTGATGCGGCCGGTCAGCATAGTACTTCATAAACCACTCTCTCACGGCATTCTGCCAGTGCTTTTCCGGCGGTTTGCCGAGGACCACCGGAAGGCCCGCGTCGTTGGTCGCGACGACAATCGTATCCGCACAGAGGACGCAGAATTCCGACGACATCGCTTTTAGTGACTCGACCTGCCCCAACACGTCAGCGCATTTTAGTTTGACCACAGCTGCCAACTGCCGTTCGATTTCCGATATCTCGCGCAAACCCTCGAATCCAGGCTCATCGCTGTTCAACGGCGGAACAACCTGAAATTTTCCCTGCACCACCGGACTCAACAGTTTTGACCGCTGTGGCGATTGAGACCCAAGGATGATTTTCATCGAAACGACTACTTGTGACTGAGCGGCAAATACATAGAGTCCGTTTGAGACACGGCGCAACTCCACATACCATACGGACTTGAAGTACTGTAGTCATTATCGAATATTCGCGTCGTACTTGATCGTCCCCACGTGATTGACGACAGATCCACATCCCCCCAAAAGGTTAAACAGAGCACAAGAATGTCGACGCAAGTGAAGCGAGAAGATCTGAAGGCAGACGAGGTGCTGTGCCAGTATTGCACAGGAAAGTGCTGCCGATACTTTGCGCTGCCAACAGAAACTCCACAGTCATGGGACGACTACGATCACATGCGGTGGTACATGATGCATGGACGAGTCAGCATCTTTGTTGAGGATGGCAATTGGTACGTGATGGTCTTCGCCGACTGCAAGCATCTTCAGGAAGACAATTTCTGTGGCGCCTACGAAACTCGACCAGGAATTTGTAGAGCGTACACGACCGACGAATGCGAATACGACAACGACGCCGCCTACGAACAACTTTTCGAAACTCCCGAGCAAATGTGGGAATACGCACATGCTGTGCTGCCCGCGAAACCAAGGCGAACGGCCGACGATCCGGTGAGTCTCCCTGTTATCGCTGGCTGACGTAGGACTCCGTGCAGCGCAGTACAACCATGCCAAACCGGATCGCACCTCTACCCTTTGGAAGCCGACCGCGCGAAGGCCAGGAACTCCTCTTCGACTGCACTCACTTCTGCTACGGGACCGGTGAGTTTCAGGAAGTAGCCTTGATCCGGCAATGGGACAACGATGCCCAACATCCGCCAGTTGGACTGGGCTGGCTTGCCAAAACCGCCAGCGAACTCACCTTCGAGATCGATGAGAGTCGAATCAACGCCAGCTACGGAAATGGAGTCCGTGATCTCCGGACGCGTGGATGAAACCTGCCCACGCCAACGATCAAGATTAGCGTCCACGCCACCTCCTGAGCGAGACAACGACAACGTGATCCCCGAACCGGCGTCTGGCATGGAAAACTTTGCAGCAAGAATCCCACGCTGCATGTCAGATAACGGTTTCTCAACCCAATTTGCCGGAACAGCGAATTTCAAGCCGGCAAAAGACCGTTTTTCACCGGTCAAGCTTGAAGTCTTCGCCCCTTCCGACGGTTCTTCGACTTCTGACTCGGTTTCTGCCGACATCACAGGGGGCGGCGGTGACGGAAAAGTTTCCTCCCCGCAGCCGGGCAACGCTAAGACGCCACCACATAGAATCAGATAGATCCAACGCATTGAAGACACTCTTGCCAAGCTAGTGCTGCTGACGGTTGCGATAGCGATCGCTAACTCGATTCAACAAATGGACTTCCCTACTACTCAACGACTCGCGACCATGCAGATGAAGCTTTTGAAGCACATCATCGACTTCTGCTTCTTCACGCTCGCGTTCTTCATCTTCTTTTTCGAGACGTTCTCGCTCACGTCGGTCGCGCCATTGGTCAAGAATTTCTGACTGCGAGGTATCTTCTTCCGGTGCGCCGAATCCTAAACCATACGGATCGGACGCCTCCGCCACATCATCGTCGTTGTGATATGTTTCGAAGTCGTATTCCGAAAAATCATCAGACTCCGTGACCGCTTCGTACCAGCTAGCGCTCTCGTGAATCTGCAGGACCAGGACAAAGGCCGAAATGGCGACCATAGTGCTGAGGTCAAATACGTATCCTGTGAGCATCCCGAGAATGCCAGCCATAAGACCAAGTCGGACCATAAGGTCGCGGCTTTCAACTTCGGCAAACTTTGTCGTCAGGTAGGTTCGCATTAGCACCCCGCCATCAAACGGAGTGATTGGAAGCAGGTTGACTGCAAACAGAATCACATTCAAAAAGAACGCCATTCTGCAAGCTGTAGTCACCAATGGTTCGCCAGCGACAATCGGAAAACCGTTGAACGGATTCAGCAGCGGCACCCATTCGGAGAGCGATAGAGTCAACAGGCAGCTTAACGCAAGCAGCAAATTCATTAGCGGCCCGGCCAGCAGTGTCCTTAGATGATCACTGAGGTAGCCC
>CAYZYB010001023.1:0-2562 GCA_964481505.1 uncultured Planctomycetaceae bacterium
CGACTTCCCGACTTAAGAGCCGGGGATGAACAAGCCTGGACCGATGTGTGTGGAAGATTTCAAGTGGGGCTTGAAAGTAAAGCCAGACAACTCGTTAGAGATTCGGGAAGTCAGAAAAAACGACTCAATGCCGATGATCTCGTTCAGGAAACGCTCCTGCGAGTTTGGCGGAACCGTGACAACTTTCGCGGAGAGTCTACAGGTCAGCTGGCAAAGTGGATGTTGACCATTCTAAAGAATGTCTACTTTGACATTTGCAAGCGCAAGAACATTGAACACTCGAGGGAGACCTGGCAAAGTGTTCGTGGCGACCATGAGTCCCCTTCGGCGATTGTTTCGCTCGAAGAACAGGAGGCTGAACTGCTCGCGGCACTGGAAATTCTGTCTCCGGATCAGCAGCGTATCATTTCGATGCGAATCTTTGAGGGACTGACTTTTCCCCAGATTTCCGATCGCACCAGCACCAATGTGAATACGGTTACCGGAATTTATCGACGAGCATTAGCACACGTCACACGGCTATTTGACGAAGCTGCTGACAACCACAAGAACCCGAAATAGAGATCACCCATGAATGACAGAACTGATACCAATCAGGAACTCAATCAGCGAATCGTCGAATTTGAGCACTGGTGCAGGATTAACAAGTCGAAGGATCTGGATGCGTACACCAAAGAAAAGCAACTGCCTCAAGATATCGTTGAACGCATCCGGCAGTTCCAGCAAATGGAAGGAAGGCTGTCCCATCTGAAAAAGGAAAACCTGGCAGACGTTCCCCCGACCGGCGGTGAAGTTAATCGATCGGTCGGAAACTACCAGTTGGAAAAAGAGTTGGGTGTTGGAGGTATGGGGGCGGTCTGGTTGGCGAAACAGTCGCATCCAGTCAGTCGCAAGGTAGCGGTCAAGTTAATTCGCGCGGATCGTGATTCGGCGATTGCTGCGAAACGATTTGAAAGAGAAAAGCAGGCATTGGCTTTGATGTCCAATCCTCACGTTGCGCAGGTCTACGATGCTGGTATCTCGGAAGAGAACGGACCATACATTGCCATGGAATATGTCGATGGTGAACACATTGCTGATTACTGCCAAAAGAGGCAATTGCCTCTGCGAGATCGACTGGAGCTATTCTTGCAGCTTTGCTCGGCGATTCAGCACGCCCACCAAAACGGCTTTCTTCATCGTGACATTAAACCGGCCAATGTGCTGGTAACAGAGGCAGATGGAAATGCCACGGTCAAAGTCATAGATTTTGGACTGGTACGGCCAAGTGAATCCCGGAATCCACAGATCACCGAGCCTGACATGATTGTTGGTTCACCGCTTTGGATGAGCCCGGAACAGGCGCGCGGCTCAAGGGTAGAGGATGCGGAGGGAAAGACAGCTCAGGTCGTTGATACCCGGGCTGATGTTTATTCGCTGGGTGTGATTCTCTATCAACTGCTCACTGACACGACGCCGATCACGGACGATTTTTACGAACGAGCGACAAAACTGGAGTTACTACAATCGATACAGAATGATGTCCCTGAATTGCCTTCGACCAGGGTGAGCGACTCAAAGTTCAGAGTTGGAAAAAGCAGCACGCCCGTCTCGAGTTGGGCGGGAGTACTTCGCAACGAACTCGATTGGGTGACGATGCGAGCGTTGGAAAAAGAGCGTGACCGGCGCTATCCGACTGTCGCCGCGTTTGCTGCCGATATTGAAAACTACCTCAATCACGAACCGGTAACGGCAAAGCCTCCTTCATTCACCTATCGCCTCAAGAAGTTGGCTCAACGGCACAAAACAGGAGCAATTGCATCGGGAATCGTAGTCGGCATGATCGCCTTGTCGAGTGTTGCTTTCGCGGTTTTATGGTCCCAGTCGATAAAAATGGAAAAGCTGGCCCGTGAATCGGCGGCACGGGCTCAACGTGAAAGTGAACTCAGAGGCAGGGCAATGAAACTCACTGCTGTGGTCGCGCAAAACTTCAATCCGTCGGCCAACGCAGCACGTCTGACCGAAAGCCAGCTTGAGACGCTCAATCGAACTCGCGAAGAACTCGACAAAGACGACTTTTCCAGTAGCCCGGAAGCCGAAGCCGATTTTCGAATGATTCTCGCCACATTCTATTCTGGAGCCGCCGAGCATGATTCTGCAGTTGCGCAGTATCGCAAGGCTGTTGGCATCTATGAAGGGGGAACCGATGTCCGGGCTTTGGTTGCTGCGAAGCTAAAGCTGGGTGAAGAGCTTGCTCAACACTGGGATTTTGTTTCTGCAAAAGAGATCGGGTTGGAATGTATCGAAGCATCAAAGCAGTTTGGCAACGACGATGAATTGGCGATTTCTTCCAACGTTCTCGTAAGTGAAGTTTCATTTCCTTTGGGTGCCGATGACGCAGACTCTGCAGAATTTGAGAAGACTGTTGAATTGGCCAGGGCAACGTTGGGGGAAAAGCACCCAGTCACGATTAGAGCCTTCGCGGCGATAGGGGAACTGAATTCGATGAATCGAAGGGTCACTGAGTCTGCCGAGCAGATCAAGCGTGCACTCGAACTTGCAACAGAAGTCTATGGCCCCAAC
>CAYZYB010001024.1:0-2561 GCA_964481505.1 uncultured Planctomycetaceae bacterium
CAGTCAGCAGTCTACAAACCCCTCCGCGAATCACAACGGGATGACCATATGCCTTCAACGCAAGCGTGTAGTCGCAGAAAATTGCGAAGCTGGAAACGCTGGCCGTGGTTGGAGCGAGGCACGAGCGAAACCTCGGGGTTTCCTTCGCAAGCTCAGTCCCACCTCGGCCACCCATTTCAAATCCAACAATCTGCTACCCCGCTCTCGGAAGCCGTTCAGGTGGCTGGAGCAGTTACGGTTCAGGTGCGTAAGCCTATGATTCTCGGCTCCGGAATTCAGAGATCGCCTGTCGCTTTCCTCGCCCGGCAGTTGCTACTCTATAGGGAACGCGACATGCGCCGCATGGCTCTCAACTTCTCCTTCAGAGATCACTATGACTGCAACAAAGCCTCTATTCAGAATTGCTATCCTGCTGTCGGCTTTTTTGGGAGCGATCGGGCATGTGGCAGCAGCAACTGTGGATCAACCCAATGTGATCTACATCAACACGGATGACTGGGGTATCGGAAAAGTTCCGTCCTACAAGCTGGATGACGCCAGCATGAAGATCATCAAAACGCCCAACCTGGACAAGCTGGCGGCGGGAGGGATGACGTTCAACAGAGCGTACGCGGGCAACGCAGTCTGCGGCCCGTCTCGCTGCAGCCTGTTAACTGGAAAACATGGAGGTCATGCCGCCTGGCGTGCAAACCATGGCGGAACCCCAATTCCGCAATGGCCGCCAACTTACCCGATGCTGGGTGAAGTCGCGCGAAAGGCCGGGTACACGACAGCGGGGTTCGGTAAGCTAAGTATGGGCGGGCACCACAAACCGGAGACAATTACTCAGACAGGCTGGGATTACTGGCTGGGTTACCTTGGCCACGTTGACTGCCGCAGTTTTTACAACACCCACGTCTGGGAAAATGGCGTCAAAAAACCAATCCCGGAAAACGACCGGGAGAAAATTCGAGAGTACATCCCGGTACTCGGCGAACACGGTGTGTTTTCGGAAGATTTGTACACCGACAAAATCATTGACTTCATCACAGACAATCAAGAGCAACCGTTCTTCGTGTATTTCGCCAGCACCGTGCCACACGGTGACGCATCAACCGTTCCTTTTCATGGCCTATGGGCTCCTTCGCTGGAAGGCTACGACAAACTCAATCTGACAAAGCTGGAACAACTCTACGCCGCGCTCATGACTCACCACGACCGCAACGTTGGCCGAATCATTGAAGCTCTTGAGAGGCTGAAGCTGGACAGAAAAACAATCGTGATCTGGACGTCCGACAACGGCGACGAAGACAGTTACTACAAACGCACTGACACCTGGGACGGCAACGGTCCGTACCGCATGTATAAGCGTTACCTTTATGAAGGCGGCATTCGAGTTCCCATGATCGCCTATTGGCCGGGAACGATTCCCGCTGGCTCCACGACCGATCAATGGACCACGCAATACGATCTCATGCCGACGCTGGCAGATGCCGGTGGCCTTCCCAAATCTGACGAGATGGATGGTATTTCCATTCTGCCGACACTCAGAAACGAACCGGATGAGCAGACGGATCGAGAATTCCTGTACTGGGAATTCTACGAGCGAGCGAAGCAGCAGGCGGTTCATTTTGGCAAATGGAAGGGCTATCGGCTGAATGGCCTGAATGGCAATATTGAGCTGTACGATCTGTCTGCGGATATCGCAGAAGAGAACGACGTCGCTGCCAAACACCCGGACGTAGTCGAACGCGTTGCGCAGATCATGCGTGATGAGCATGAAACGCACCCCTTCAAGAGATGGCAGCTTCCCGGCCTTGACCACTAACCTGAATTCGGACGAATTCACCAGGATCGGTTTTGCCGCTGGCGGAGGAGGTGCAGATTGAGCTGTGGTGGACAGGGTTCTTCCGATGGCGGCGGCCCAGCTCAACTTTCCTTCCACCGACCAACTGCAAAAAAGGCCGTTACAAAGGTCGCTCAACACAAAATGGGTTGCTGATTTCACGCTGGCGCGTCCAGACGCTCCGTCAACCGGTGTAAAATTGTTTGGTGATGGAATGCACGTATTCTGGAATCAGTTACCATGGTTGAATGAAATGAATGAGGAAATCAGGAGACTTCTGCACGAACATCTGTAAGCCTGCGAGTGTCAGGGCGTCGAGCAGATCAGGCGATTGTCCACCTGCACGCGAAACCTGCCACACAGAAACCTCGAGTTGCCCGTTACAGATTCACCGCTGCCTGAACCGGATTCCAGCGGCAGCGTGCGCCGCGGATTGATTCTTGGTGTGATGTCGGCCATTGGGTATTCGGCTGCAAATCTTGCTTTACGAGGTTTGTCTGGTCGCCACGAAGACATCGGCTGGTCGATTTGGGTGTCTGCCATGAAGGCACTGCCCACCGTCATTCTTGCTACATTTTTGCTGCTGCGACGTTGGTCACGTGGATTACCGTTTTACCCATCGCGTCGACCCATTCCACTGCTGATCGTGGCCGCGTTTGTGATGCAGTTTGGCGGCAATCTTGGGTTTCAAATCGGACTCGTGCACATTGGCCTGGCAATCTCCGTACCATTGGTC
>CAYZYB010001025.1:0-2561 GCA_964481505.1 uncultured Planctomycetaceae bacterium
CTTCGTGCGGTGTGCGCGTAGGATTGATCGTCCGAAACACAAAACAAGATGTTGGGCAAGCGATCTGATTGACCGCCATATCGCTGCGCGGGCGATACAGAGGCCGCAATGCGTCTAACCTGAGTCGGGGGACTCTGGACAAATCTATCAGTTTTACAACGAATTCACCAAATACGAACCAGCGAGCTTGTTGAGTAGCGGGCAGCCTGCCTGAGATGTCGCTGTCGCGGAATCCGCGTATGGCTTGCAAAAAGTTGAACGACTGCTGGGCGGTGCGTGAATCAGCAGTTATCCTTACTCCTATTGTTTGTTCAGTTGTGGGGTAAACACAGATGCCGGTTATCGTCTGTTCGGGATGTCAGTCAAAATTGAAGATGAAGCCCGAGCTCGCCGGGCGACGGATCAAGTGTCCCCGTTGCAAGACGGCGATCGATGTTCCCAACGCACCGGATTCATCCACCGAACGTCGAAAAGCCGCGCCCGGAACAACGGAGTCGAAACCTACAGACAAAACGAGACCGCCGGAGCTGTACGAAAATTCTGAAAAGCAATCTGCCCAAGTCGCCGCTCAGGATGCGTTCCCGGTTCTGCCATTGGCTCCAACCGAAGGATCGGACGAAACGTCGCCCGCTGCCTTGAACCCAACAGGTCTGAATATCGATGTTGGTGCAGCTTCCCAAAAGCGAAAGTCTCGCCGTCGTAAGAGCCGAAGTTCGATGGCCATCTGGCTGCCGATGACATTAATCCTTGCTGCAGTTGCCGGTGCCCTGTTGTATTTCATTCCACCAGACGCTCCCGTCGAAGTGGCAGTCAAACCGCTGCCTGACCAACATGTTATCGAAGGTCAGCAAATGAAACTGACCATGAGCGCATCGGCAGCGAATCAGGCGGGCAAGCTTTCCATCGTTGAGGGACCGTCCGGGGCAACACTGGATCAGGCCACGCGCGAATTTCAGTGGACACCTTCAGAAGCAGACGGTCCCGGTGAATACAAAGTCACCGTTCGTATGATGGGTGCCTCAACAACCGACGCAGTTTTTCGAGTCATTGTCGCAGAACACGATGCACCACCGGTGTTTGAATCACTACAGGCCGTCGACGCAGTTCCCACAGAAGAAGTGTCTGTTCAACTGATGGCCAGTGATCCGGATCAACCACGCGTAGCCGTGACATATTCACTGGCAACCACGGAATCCCAATTCGAAAATTATGCAACGGTCGACAAGACCACCGGCCAACTGAAATTCACGCCGCCGGAAACTTTGGCTGGCGAATTGATCAGCCTGGGAGTCATTGCAACAGAGGATTCCACGGAAGCGTTATCCGCGAAACTTGACGTCGTTTTTCAGGTGGCGAAATTTGAAGACCCGGTTCGACAGTTGGTAATCGACTTCGGTAAGGCGGAACTGAATGCGACCATCGCGACACCCCACGAGACTCTCGGCCTGCCGTTTACCGGAAAACCGCAACGTCTCGATGTTGCCGGTCACAGCCTTGCCGTCTTCCACTATCCCTCACGCAATGCCCGTGAGTCCGATGTCGAGCAAGTCAATGAACTCGGCCACAAACTTTTTGATGAGCCCTGGCAGAACGCGGAGCCCTTGTACGTATTCGCTAAAGATCGATTGCTGGTGGCATCGATTGGTGGTGATCGAAACCTGATTCAATCGCTTTCCCGGCAACTCGATCGGCCAATCGCCATCGTCCGGACCTATGAAGCTCCGTCCCCGGTCGTCAAGCAAACTCCCGCATTAATCGCAACGCTCAGCCCGCTGTATGAAGAACGAATGAAGCAGCCCGGCAAACCTCGAAAGCTGTTCGACACCGATTCCTACGCAGACGTTCGAAAGGCGTTTTCTGACGAATTCGAAAAGACATTCGATGCCGAAATTCGCAGCGGATTGGGTGATGACTATGACGAAGTGATAGCCTGGCTTGGGGACCGTATCGACTTGAAGGAAGAGTTCTTCACCGCCATTCGGCCCGAATTCGACGATGTCCCTTCTGCTATTCAGCTATTCAACGAAATCCGCAAAACATATCCAAAGCAGATCGAACGCTATGGTTCGCTGGCGATCGCGTGTTCTGTGGTCTGGGACAACGACCGAGGAATTTACGGGTACGAAGGTCACGCCAGACGCACGCATTCAACAATGCCCGACACGTTGCTGTCGGGGCTGGAGAACTTTCGATACTTCGTTGAAGCCGAAAACGTGATGCAGGGCCGTGCTCAATTTATCCCCTGGGAGTTCCTGGTGCATCTTGTGAATCACAAAACACCGGCCCAGGAACGAGCATGGGCCGTTCAGGCATACGTTCCAACCCGACAAATGTTCGGCAAATGTTACGCCGATGTTCCTTACGACACACTGATGCTGAACACCAAAAGTCGTGAATGCAAACTTGACGGAAAAGAATACAACCTTCCGAACATAAAACAGTTTGGCGGCGTTTGCGCGATGCAGGCCGACTTCGCCGCTCGTGTTGGAAAAAGTATCGGTGTTCCGGCGGCCTACGTTAGCGGTTCCGGTCGTTACGGTGGCGCTCATGCGTGGGTGATG
>CAYZYB010001026.1:0-2559 GCA_964481505.1 uncultured Planctomycetaceae bacterium
ACTGTTGACGCCGCCCGGGATCGAATTTGTGGCGCGAGCAAACTGGTCTTCACTTTGGGATCGATTCGAGGTGTCTGGCATATTGAGGCTAATCGAGTTTTGGAAGGACGGAGGATGCTGATTCTGAATTTAACGACGGATCGCGCACAATCACGTTGCGGGAATGCCCTTTGGACGGCAGCACGACGACGTTGCGGAGTTAATCGTGGAATGAACTAGTTAGCGAACTCGATGACGGTCAGGCCATCTTTGGCTGTGAGTTCGTCGATCACGTCGTAGCCGATGTTGGTGTTGGCAACGTTGACTTCTTTTAGGTTGGGAAGATTTACCAGCTGCTTGAACCCATCATCAGAAAGTCGTGTTCCCGCGAGGTCGAGTTTTTTCAGCTGCACCATCTTCAAGATTGTCGGCACTGCAGCGTCCGTGATTTTTGTGGCCTTGAGGTTTAATTCTTCAATGCTTGTCAGGTTGCCTAGTTCGTTGAAGGCTTCGTCGTTGAGTTTGGTTTCCCAGAATCCAAGGTACTTGAGCTTAGTGAGTTTCCCGATGAGCTTGATGCCTTCCGGTTTAACGATGCGGCATTCGCTGATGTCCAGATAGTTCACGTTGGGCAGGTTGCAAATCGTTTCGAGTCCACTGTCGTCCAGTGATGTGTCGCGAAGTTCGAGTCGTTCGAGTGCTTTCAGGTCTGCAATGTGAGCGAGACCTTCACCGGTGACGTCGTTGCCGCGAATTCGCAGCCGTTTTAACTTAGTGAGTTTCGTGATGCTGGCCATGCCGACATCAGTAACCTTGGTGTAGTCGATCTGAATGCCTTCGAGCGTCTGAATGGCGCCAAGGACTTTTAGTGATTCATCGCTGATGGTTGTGCAATAGTTAATGTTGATCTGTTTTAGTGGCAACTTGCTGAGATGAGCAACTCCCGCGTCGGTCACGTCTGCTTTTTCGAGCTGGATGTCGATGAGTGAACTGATTTTGCCGAGGTGCTGCAGGCCATCGTCGGAAATGTTGCTGTTCCGAAGGTCGATCGCTCGAAGAGCAGGAAGACTGCTGATTGCGGCAAGTCCTTCGTTGGTCACGCCTGTTCGCCGGAGACCCAGAACCTGCAGGCTGTCGATCTGCCCAACCGACTTTAGTGTTTCATCACCGGTGACGGAGTTGCTTAGGTCGAGACGCTTGAGTTTCGCAAGCTTCGAAAGCACTTCCATGCCATCGTCCGTCATGCCTGGACCGGAGAGCGCCAGCGATTCGACGCTGGGGATGCCAGCCAGGTGTGCGAGTGATTCCGCCACGCCGGAGGTTGTGTTCATGAAACACTCGGTCACAACATTTTGGGCGTTCTTCTTAAGCGTGAATCCAGCTTCGGTAAGTGCGGCGACAGCGGCTTCATCATCAGCCGGTGTGACGGCGGCTGGTTTCGCGCCCGCAGCTGGCCCGGAATTGGAAGTTTTCGGCGCGACTTCCGTTGTAGTGGAAGGTTCGTTGCAACCTGAGAGGAGGGCAGAAAGCAGCAGGAGAGAAAGTTGAAGTTTGGACATTTGAGTCTCAATTGAGGGTGTTGTGCGATCCTTCGGCGTGCCGTGATTGAGGATTCTTCGCGTGAATATTCTCTTTTTGGCGCCTCGGGCAGCGAGGGAGTGGCTCTGTCATCAGCCTACGCACCAGGTCCCTCGTTGGCAACAATCTCCGGCGTGCGATTCCATCAATCTTCGTCGTTTGATTGCTGTTTTCTCATGCATTGTTATTCTGGGAACCTTGGAAACAGGGATGTCTTCCTGCAATCCCGTTTGCTGGCGGCAGCTCGGATACTGAGCCAGCCCCATTCTTTCTCCTGCTCCTGCCTGAGGTCTCGTTTCAATGTCGAAGAAGTCAACACGTCGAAGTTTCATGGGTCAAACCGCTGCGATAGGTGCAGCCGTCTGGGTTGGTGGTCAGGCACCGATCAAAGCCAATACATCAGCACTGCAGTCTTTGAGTGCCGGGTGCATCGGTGTTGGTGGCAAAGGCGGAAGCGATACAAGTCATATTTCTGAACAGAGCGTCGCCATTGTTGGGCTGTGTGATGTCGATGGCGGAACGCTGACCAAGAAGGGACGCGAGTTTTCAGATGCGAAGCAATACACCGACTATCGGGAAATGCTGGATGCTCTCGGCGATAAGATCGACATCGTGACGGTCAGCACACCAGACCATAATCATGCTGGCGCTGCCATTAAATCAATGAAGATGGGCAAGCACGTTTACTGTCAGAAGCCACTGACCTGGTCGATTCACGAAGCTCGCCGAATGCGTGAAGTTTCAGAAGAAACCGGCGTCGTGACGCAGATGGGAAACCAGGGAACTTCCGAAAACGGTCTCCGCGAAGCTGTCGAAGTGATTCAGTCTGGGGCGATCGGTGATGTTGCTGAAGTGCACATCTGGTCGAACCGCCCGGTCTGGCCACAGGGCCTGGGACGTCCGGAAGGTGAAGACCCAATTCCCGAGAACCTCAACTGGGACTCATGGATCGGGCCAGCGCCGATGCGACCGTACAAAGCGGGCGTTTATCATGGCTTCAAG
>CAYZYB010001027.1:0-2559 GCA_964481505.1 uncultured Planctomycetaceae bacterium
ACCCGGACCAATTCCCACTTTCACCGCATCGGCTCCGGCATCAGCCAGAGCTTTCGCCCCTTCGCTCGTCGCCACGTTCCCCGCGATGATGTCGATGTTGAAATCTTTTTTTATCGCCTGAATGGTCTCAATCACGTTACGAGAATGCCCGTGAGCACTATCGACAACAAGAACATCGACCCCCTTTTCGACCAGCTGAGAGACTCGCTCCAGATCATGAACTCCGACAGCAGCACCAACCCGCAATCTTCCGCGCGAATCTTTCGACGCCTGCGGATATTGCACGTTCTTGTCGATGTCCTTGATCGTAATCAAGCCCCTCAGTTGGTATTGATCGTCAACCAGCAGCAGTTTCTCGACCCTGTTTTCCAGCAGAATCCGTTCAGCCTCTTCAAGACTCGTATTCGCCGGTGCTGTTACCAGATTGTCTTTGGTCATCACTTCCGCAACCGCGCGGTCTCGTGACTCAAGAAACCGCAGGTCACGACGCGTCAAAATGCCAACGAGCTTGCCACTCACGGTGATCGGAACGCCGCCGATGTTGCGTTCGTCCATTAATTCAGCCGCTTCCCCAACCGACGTTTCCGGTGGCAGTGTGACTGGGTCCACGATCACGCCATGCTCACTTCGTTTCACACGGTCGACCTGCAAAGCCTGCTGTTCGATCGTCATGTTCTTGTGAATAATTCCAATACCACCAAGTTGAGCCATGGCGATGGCCATGTCGCTTTCCGTGACAGTATCCATCGGACTGCTCACGATCGGCACGTGCAGCGGAATGTTGCGTGTCAGCATCGATCCCAGATCGACATCCCCCGGCACAAACTCGCTGTAGCCAGGCTCCAGCAAGACGTCATCAAAAGTAAGTCCTTTGTAAGCAATGCGATCGTGCATTGAATCCGTTTCCTATTGAGGTTTCTTGTTCGAAGCGAGACAGATGAGGCTCTCACTTTGTGCGTTGTCTGTGTTTGTATGTTCATCACAACACGATAAACGTGTTGCAAAGCAGTAAGAGTTCGAATGTGATTTTGTTCGATGCGATTCAGTCCTGAAAGGACGACATTCGGTTAGCCTCGGGGGTCAGCCCGGGGTTATGGCGTCCTTTCAGCACAAGCCCCGAAGGGGCGACATTGGACCGAATCGCTATACGCCAAGTCGCCCTTTCAGGGCTTACCACTCTTTTGATCGCGTCCCTCGGGCTCACGCCCGGGGCTAACCGAGTGCCGCCCCGATGGGGCTGAATCGTAGGGTACGTCCTGTTCACTTTTCCTTCTTCACTGCCGCGCAAAATTTGTTTCCGAGTTTGACCAGCGTCAGCACATCCAGCGTTTCGGCTCGAATGTCTTCCGTGTGTCCCAATTCCCCCAGCAGTTCGTCGACTTCCGGCTTTGTCAATTGCTTGCTGTACATCCCAACCAAAACTCTTCGCAGCAGCTTGCGGCGTTGGTGAAACAAACGTCGCAGAAAATCCAGAAAGAACGCTTTGTCGTCGATGCGTTCGCCGCGACCGTCGTGCCGCCAGATACTGACGATTGCTGAGTTGACCTTTGGTCGAGGCCAAAAAACTTTTGGCCCCAAACGCCGAAGAATTTTGACGCTACATTGTGACTGCAGCCAAACGGACAGCGCCCCGTAGTTGGAGGAGCCCGGTTCGGCGATCATTTTTTCACCAAGCTCCAGCTGAATTGTGCACACCATGCGCTGCCACGGAAGATCCGAAGCCACCAGATTGGACATCACAGGCGTGGCGACGCTGTAGGGCAGATTCGCCACCAGTTTCAGTTTTGCACCGGGGCGTTGGCTGAGCTCGCATTTCAGAAGGTCCGTGACTTCCGGATTGAGTGTGTTTTTGTTCTTCAGAATGTCAAGGTGCAGCAGCGTGACGTTCTCACAGTGTTCCGTCGCTTTCGATGCCAGAGCGAACATGTTGCTGTCGACTTCAACACTGACAACTTTGCCCGCTTCTTCCGACAGAAACGTAGTCATGCCTCCCGTGCCGGGACCGACTTCCAGCACCAGATCGTTCTTATCGAGCTCCGCCGCCCGGACCGCGTATTCGATCAGGTTGATGTCGATCAGAAAGTTCTGCCCAAGGTCCGAGCGCGGATTGAAGCCGTGCTGTTGAAACAGCTCCATCAGGTAAGATCGAGTTTGCCGGGCACGTTCTTTCACAGATCGTTCTTAGTTGAGTACTTATTGCAGCGGGGCAGTGAAGTTGTAAATACTGGTTCCTCCTTCGCCGCGAAGTAGCTTTGCCGCGTACTTCCCCAGGATGTCCAATTCAATGTTTACGCGATCACCGACGTTGCGTTGCCCCAGTGTGGTGACTTCCAGCGTGTGTGGAATCAAGGCAACCGAAAAACGTTCTTCTTCCACATTGACCAGCGTCAAACTGATTCCATCGACAGCGATCGAACCTTTCGGCACCATCAGCGTCGTCATCGCCGCGGGAACTCGGAACCACATGTCGATCCATTCGCCATTGCGATCGATGGCGTCTACCGTGGCAACTCCGTCAACGTGCCCCTGAACGAAGTGCCCGCCCAGCCTGTCACCGAC
>CAYZYB010001028.1:0-2557 GCA_964481505.1 uncultured Planctomycetaceae bacterium
ATTCCGTCTTTTGAAAGTCACATTGGCTGAGAATGTCAGAAGTAGTACCGAATCGGCAGCTGGTGTGTACAATCTGCAGACAAGTCCATCGTCTCAGTACGTTCCATCATTTGTCTTGCCGAGCCAGTTTGAATCGCTCTGAAAACGCCGATCCCGATGACTGGCCGACATAGACCTACAGCGTGACGCCCGACTAATTGTTTCAGGGAAATTCTGATGTCAGCAGCTCAACCCAACCACCGGCTGTCAGTCCAGCAGATTCTGAACAATTGTCGTCGCCAGATCATGCTGCACACGATTCTGGTTGGGCTGGCCACGATCGCCATATTCGCCGTCGGCTACACACTTTGCGCGGGGATACTGGACTATCTACTTGTTCTTCCATCAGCGGTTCGTGCTGGTGTGCTGGGAATCTTTGTCGTTGGCATTGGCCTGGTCGCGTGGAAGTCGTTGATCTCGCCGCTCCTGATGTCGCTGCCCGCAGAACAACTCGGAGCGGCCGTTGATCTTGCTAAGCCGGAACTGAAGGAAAGCCTCGCCACGCTTATCTCGCTCGAACGCCCCGATGTGTCCGAAGGCGAAGCAGGATCTTCGTTGATGCGGCGACACCTTCGTCAACAGGTCAGTCAGCATCTTCCAAATGTTAGCGGTCGCGATGTTGTGAACTCTCAGCTAACTCTGCGCCGATGCGGTATCGCTGGCCTCATTACGATGATGGGAGTGCTGCCCATTCTGATGTGGCCGTCCGGAAGCAACCTGCTGATGCAACGAATGATCACTCCCTTCCGCAACCTTGCAGCGCCCAGCAATCTGTATTTTGACGTTGAGAATGGAAGCCGAACGGTCGCTCGCGGAAGCAACGTTGAGGTTTCTGGAATTCCGATGTGGCGCAGCGAAACTCCAGGCGAACGTCCTGACCTTGTTGATTTGCGGCTGATTGGCAGCAACGGTCAGACAGAAATCATCCCAATGATGTTCGATGTCGCCGGCGACCGATTCGTCGCAGAAATTGCTCGCATCCCAGACACGGTGCAATACCAGATCACTGGCGGAGGCGCCACCACGGCCGTGTATGAACTAACGGTCGTCGACGCCCCGCAGATCGAAACCGCCGTCATGACAGCGACGCCCCCCACCTATGCAGGCCGAGCTATCCAGCGGTTTGATGGGATGGTTGGCCGAATGCAAGTCTTCGAATCCAGTAGACTGGAAGTGCTGTTGGAATTCAGCAAGCCGGTGCAGCAGGCCAGTTTGATGTGGGCCGATCGCGATGCGCGACCAGTCACAGAAAGCGAAATGCTGGAAATCGAATTCGACGATCTTTCGGGCGAAGAAGTCATGGAAATCGATCACGACGCACCGTTGATGGCTGTGACGGAACCGCTGGAAACCGTCGTTGCGGGTGACGTCTCTGAAGACGGTCTGTCTGCCGTCTTCAATATGACAGCGGAAGTCGGTGGCGACTTCACATTCGAAGTGCTTGATGAATTCCAGCTGCAGAACGCGGATGAACCCGATCGACACCTGTCTGTCATCTACGACGCACCACCGGTCATCGACGTCAGTGGCGTACACGACGTGGACGAATTTCGACCAGACGACATTCTTCCGGTCAACTGCGTCGCAACAGATGATATCGGGGTTGGAAATCTTGAGTTGCACTATCAGGTCAATGACGAGGTCGAAAAGCTAATTGCATTCACCGACTTCGACCGCGGATCGCTGAACGTGCGTCATGCCTTTCGTCTGGAACTCAGCGACATCGACCTTTCTTCGGGCGACGTGATGAAGGTTCGCATTCGAGTCACCGACGAACGGCCAGAACCTGAACCGCAGGAAACGTGGTCTGAAACATTTACGATCGGCATCGACGACAACGCGAAAGCGGCTGGCCAGCGAGCGATGGAAGAAGACACGAAAGAAATGATTCAGGCGCTGAAGACTCTGGAAGAACTTCTTAAGCAGGATACCGACACGGTCAAGGAATTAAAGCAGCAAACACGCAAAGGCTGGAGCAACAAAAACAAAGACGACACTCAGCGATTAAGCGAAAAAGAACAACAGCAGGGGCAGATTCTGGACAACCTGGCTGATGACGTCGCCGAACATCCGTTAATGCAGGAATCTGCAGCAGCGCTGCAGGAACTCGGCAGGAACCTTCGTGAACAACTCCCCAACACGCTCGAAGACGCCGCGGACGCTGATCGGCGAGGCGCCATCGGGCACCTCAAGCAGGCTGGCCAACAACTGGAAGACGCCATCGAAGATCTGCATCAGGAAATTGAAAAGATCGAAACCATCGCCAAGCTCGAACAGGATCTGGCGGAACTCAATCGGCTGGCACTGGGAGCCGAACAGCTGGCGAAGGACGCGAATCAGCTGGACGAAGACCGAACCGATGAAGAAAACAAACCGGCAGACGTCAGCGATAAGGATTGGGGCCAACAACTTGACCAGCGTCAACGAGAACTCACGCAGGAACAGGAACAGCTCAGCAGCGAACTTGCCCAACTCCTCAGGGAACAACAGGAACTTCTCGACGCTGCTCAACAGGCTC
>CAYZYB010001029.1:0-2556 GCA_964481505.1 uncultured Planctomycetaceae bacterium
GTCCTGGGGATTCGCGAACAGTTTGCCAACGCCGTCGGACTGCCAGCAGGGGAGTTGAAGGCGAAGCTGCATCAGATCGAACACCATCAGACTCATGTCGCCGCAGGCTTTTTGATTTCTCCATATGAAGAGGCGGCCGTCCTGTCGGTCGATGGAATGGGAGACTTCACCAGCACAATGACCGCGATGGCACGTGGTACGTCCTGGGACGAAAAGTCGCGAGTCTACTTCCCGCATTCCATCGGATTCCTGTACACAGCGATGACCATGTACCTGGGATTTCCATACTACGGTGACGAATACAAAGTCATGGGGCTGGCTCCCTATGGAGAACCGGAATTTGCGGATGTCATCCGCCGCATGATCAAGCCCAAGGGTGATACCTTCGAACTGAATCTCGATTACTTTACGCACCAAAAACGTGGCGTAAAAATGGCATGGAACGATGGTGCACCAGTCATTGAACCATTCTTCAGTGACCTGCTTGAAAAAGACCTTGGCACGCGGCGAGATCCTTCAGAGCCGATGACACAGCGGCATGACAATATCGCCAAGTCGTTGCAGGTCGTCACCGAAGAAATCATCATGCATATGCTGAATAAACTGCATGACAAAACAAAGTGCGACAATCTGTGTATGACTGGCGGCGTCGCGATGAACTCTGTCGCAAACGGCAAGATCACACGAGAAACACCGTTCAAAAACGTCTATGTTCCCGCAGGAGCAGCAGACAACGGAACGTCATTCGGTGCTGCCTTCTATGTGTGGAATCGAGTTCTCGGCATGCCGCGAGGATTCGTTCAGGACCACGCGTATCTGGGATGCAGCTCGTCTCGCAGCGAAGCCGTTGATGCAGCAAAAGAAGCGGGGGTGCCTTATAAATTACTCGAGGACGATGACCTCGTCAGTCAGACAACCGACCTGCTGCTCGACGGCAACGTGATCGGCTGGTTTCAGGGGGATATGGAATTTGGGGCACGAGCTCTCGGTAATCGAACGTTGCTGGCGGACCCACGTCGGACAGACATGCGAGACATCATCAATCTGCGAATCAAGCACCGCGAAAAATTCCGACCGTTCGCTCCCAGCATTCTGGAAGAACACGTTGGTGAGTGGTTCGAAATCGACGAACCGACTCCATACATGGAAAAGGTTTTTCCAATTCGTCCGGAGAAACATGAGGTCATTCCTGCTGTGACGCACGTCGACGGCAGTGGCAGACTACAGACAGTCTCAGCGAAAACGAACCCGCTGTATCACGCGCTGATCAGCAACTTCCACCTTAAGACCGGCGTGCCGATTCTGCTCAACACCTCATTGAACGAAAACGAACCGATTGTGCGCACCCCAGCCGAAGCGATCAGCTGCTTTTTACGTACGGACATGGACGCGATCGTCATCGGTAATTTGCTGATCAACCGCCATCAGCCTGACTTCCCGGAACACCTTCGCGAACGTGTTGAAGTTTCGGTTCCGCAGCCTGTTTAACGCTACTGGATATCAGGATCAGCGTCTGCATCCACTGAAACATCACCTGACGTTCGTTCAGAAATAAACTCAGTCGCGCCATTGCAGCTGTAAGCTGTGGCTGAAACCGCGGCATGAGAATCCGTGGCAATTATATCCGTCGCCATTGTCACATTCCAATACAAGCTGACCGGGATGAAGATGGCAAGAATTCCCAGACTCGCCATCGATAGTGAGCGCCACTCCATCTTTCGTCGCAAGGGTGATGTTCTTGTGTTCGATGCAGTCGGTGCCCAGCCAGCTTCAGCTTTGCCTTGCAGCAGAAACAGCAACAGCAGAGCGCTAGCCACGATACCCCGGCGTTCGATACGTTTGCGGAGTCTGCGGCGAGCTTCCTCTGCTTTCGCGTGGACACTCCCAGCCGGGCAATTTAGACGCCCCGCAATATCACGGTGAGTCATTCCTTCGGCGTAGAGACATCGGAGCAAATCCTGGTCTTCCTGAGGTAGCCGTGAGAGCTCTTCCCGAAGTACATTTGTGACTTCTGCCAGACATGCGGCATTCGCCTGGTCATCGTCGACGACTGGCGCAGCAGAATCGAGGTCAGCCACTCCTGTAGCAGGAAGACGACGCTCTTTCCGAACCACCGCGAGACAACATCGCCGCGCTGTCTCGTGAAGCCACGGACCGAAATCTGATTGATGATCAAGGTCGGCTCGGCGGCGGGAAAACACCAGAAACGTCTCCTGAAAGGCCTCCCACGCTGACTCATCACATGGCGTGTTGCGCCGGCATGTGCGGAAGATCACAGATACGTGTTGCTCGACCAAACGATCGGGAAGGATTGGTTCAATCATGGCGTGTTGTTCCGATTTTTACGGAAAGCTGCAAAACGAACAGTGGAAGGAAATATCTGGACATACGAATCGACCGACTTGGCTGCGAACAAAACTGAAGCCACACACAGGATTTTTTCGCATTATCTCGCCTTAAGCCTCTCAATATAAAGACAAGACACATTGAGACCATTGCAAAAACTTGTGGCGATCATCGAGAAATCGATGAAAACCTATAGTCAGAGAATGACCT
>CAYZYB010001030.1:0-2556 GCA_964481505.1 uncultured Planctomycetaceae bacterium
GTGGTTGGTTGCGAAGCAGTGCTGTTCGGCGGCAACGCTTCACCACCAACACGAGCCTGGACGTTTCGAAGCCCAATCTGCGCGGCAGAAATTTTCCACGGCCGATCCTTCGCCGTTTCAACCACAGCGACTTCATCGCCCGTTGTTTCGATGTGCATCACACCGGCAAACGACAAGTGACTGGCAGCGTATGTGGCCCCCGATTCCAGCACGACCACTCCGGCGGCATCTGGTTTCGGTATCGTCTTTATGCGAGAATCCGATGTTGTTGTTTCCGCTGTCTGAAGAGGCTTTTCGTCGAGGGCTGTGCTGTCGACAACTGGGGCGGTGGTGGCGGAAGTGGCATCAGAAGTCTTACTGCCAACGGCCAAAGGAGCGGGCAGCAAACCGCTTTTCACCCCGTAAAACGCAAACCCAACGACCATCAAAGAAGCGACTACAACAGACGCCGCGGTTTCTCGGGGTGACGTCGTGCTGGTGTTGTTGAGTCGCTGACGTCGGTCGGGAAGACGTTTCAGCAATCGCCGTGTTTGATGATGGCCCGCAGACGCCTGCTGCCGCCATTGTTGTGAAGCAACACCGATGGCGTTTGGCCTGACTTCGGGGCTTCGGCGCGTCAGGCTTAACAGCAGTCGAGCCATCCATTCCGGGCAATCCGGTACCAGTGTCCTGACATCGGCAACGTCTGTTTGCTGAGACTTAAGGATCTTGTTGACGGGATCCGTCGAAAGAAACGGCGGCCGCGCCGTCAACAACTGCCACAACACGCAGCCGATGGAATACAGCTCACTGCGTGAATTTGCGGCAGTGCCGGCGCCGACACGCTCCGGCGCCATAAATTCAACATGTTTTAGGCGCAGATCGCTGGTGAGTGAGATCCCGTAGTCGGCTCGACTGTTCAACATTGGCGAGACCAGGACTGCCGTGCCATTCGGTAAAACCCGGATGTTCGCAAGGGAAATATCGCCGTGAACGTTTTTGTTTTCTTCCAGCCACGATAGGCCAGCCAGCAGGTCTCGACCGATTTCTGCAACGGCAGGCCAGGGAATTCGTCCGCCTCGAATCAACAGCTCTGCGGTCGTCCAGCCGGGAACGAAGCTGGACACGGCGTAGTCGCTGTCGCCGTTCAGCACTCCATGTGGCAATGCAATTGAGGGTGGCGACGAACCCCGAGTCGCCTCAATCAGTTGGAGTCTCTGCTGCAGCTGTTCCGTTTGCGTTTGATCGTCTGTCTGATCAAGACGATGCAGAACGACCTGCCGAGATGTCGTGACCGATTTGGCGTGGAACGTCTTCTGTCCAGGCTGCGAGATCTTCAAATACTCGCCAACGCGCAGGTGTTCAGGGTGTTGCGACGTCAGTTGGTCGGCCTGCCATGGTGTGAGAACACGTCGTTGCACGAGTGCATCAATCCACACCGAATCGAATTCAGGCAAATCCTGGCACATCCGCTTGACGCTGGATTCGCAGGCAGCGATGTCGCTTTCTGTCGCCAGCTGCAATTCCGTTAGCAGCCGCATTAGATTGTCAGAGGGACGTCGCATCCGTGCGATTCTGATCGTGTAAAAAGTGAATGTCGGGCAACGAAAAATCAGGTCCGCATGGGTTCTTGTCGCTGGCAGTGATTGTCCCCGAATTCTCACGTCGTAACAAGGCAGGAATCGTGTACGAACTACAGCATTGGCTCATTGGCTCATCCCAACAACACACCCGTGTGAGAGTCGTTTTCGAGGCAAGCTTGAGGACTTTGGGCATAGAAAATACAATCGGTCCAGAGTCGATGAAACGATGTCGCAAAACTCGGCAGCACCCGGTCCACGAAAGTTAGAGAGTGATTAATTATCGTGGCCTGAAAAAGATGCTGGGAGAAACCAGCCTGGAGCGGAAGTGCCGGCTGCTGTTCGGCGCCGCGTTGATGTCGTTGTTGACGGCCAGCTTTTGGATTTACGACGCTAGGACCCGGCGAATTGTTGAATCGACACAGGTGAACGAGGCGAAGGAACTGGTGCGTTCGGTGATTTATCGCCAGCACGTCAAGAAGTTTGCCGCTCAGGTGGGCGCATCCACGGATGACGCCGCTGTACCGCTTGAAGAAACCGGTGAGGACGATGCCGCGACGATTGCAGAATTCCTCGAACGCATCGGCGCCGCAGACGAAATGCAGCTCAATGCAAAGTGGGGACTGGTACTCAACGCTGAGACGCCGGCCAACGATGTCGAACACGAAGCGTTTCTTGAATTCGAACAGGGCGGCACTGACAAGCACACCTTCGATGACGATGAAGCCGGTATTCGCCACCTGAACTATTACCAGGCCGTCCGTGCGGCCGACGCGTGTGTGAAATGCCACGACGGCAATCGCACGCCGGCGTTTGAGCGTAATGCACTTGTCGGCATTGCAACCGTGCGGATGTCGATGGAAAGTGTAGAGAATCAACTCAGTCACAACCTCGCCATCCTGCTGGCATTTGCCATCGTGCCAACATTTATCGCGATGCTGGTCTCCTACATTATCATGCGTTACATCATTGTGAAGCCGGCGCTTCACCTAAAGGA
>CAYZYB010001031.1:0-2555 GCA_964481505.1 uncultured Planctomycetaceae bacterium
GGGTAGAACTGCTCCAGTATTGTTTCACGTGTCGAGCGAAGATTCTGGAAAATCTTCGGCCACGTCTTCACACCAGCCTTTCGGCAAAGCCTGTACATTCGACATCGCAGAGCTGATTCGCTTAGGTCGCTGAGTTCTGGGAATACAAGTTCATCGGAGCTTTTCGTCATGATGCCGAACTTCTGTCCCCGCGCGAGGCCGGTATCTGCAGTTTGGAAAAAACTCTCGAAGCATAGAGCTATTCTAGCATCGTCTTGTACCGCTACCGCCTTGATCCGTAGCCAAATCAACTCCGTCTCATGGGTTGATTACAACCTCTTCTTAGCCCGGCAGACGACTGGTCATTTTGATCCCCATTTTCTCAGCTCGCCATCTGTGACACGAACTCTTTGCCCAACGCACCTTGCGACCGCCGTTCTTCGGCCACAAATTCGAACCACGGCCTTCGGAACCGGGTAGTCGTTCGTACCCGCAGTTGTGGATTCATCGTTGTAGTCGATCAATCCGGCTGTGGCGATTGGGTGATCGGTGAGTGATCTGCGGTATTGGGGGTTTTGCGAAACGCGGTGCCGTTGCCGAGCTACGTTTGGATGTCTAATTCCCCAAACTGCGCTGACTTTCTGTTCGGACGAATCCTCGGGCCCGCTGTGAAAATTAGGCCCCGGATTTGATGAAATGTTCTCCGAGCACGAAGACTGCCGCGCCCGACTGAATGTTTCAAATGTCGCCCTTTTCTCGTGTTCCTGGCCCGAACTCTGTCTCCCTGCTGCTGCGATCGCTGATCAAACGCGAACGACCAGCGCGAGGGCGTTCGCAGCAGATGCCTCGACTGATCGGTAGCGGAATTCCCGCCGAAACTTTGGAGCAGCGTATGCTGCTGGCGGGTGTGAACGATGATCCATCCAATCCTGCGTGGGCTGTTGAGGTCTCCGGCACTGCGGCGGGTGATGTCAACCAACTGCTGGCCGCTTTGAATGATGTTGCGGCTGCTGCAGCGAGCGGCAGCACAAGTCAGGTTCTGTCGACAGTCGACCTCAGTCTGAACGATCTGCTTGACGGCGGTGAGAATTCAACGGTGGTCAGAGCATTGGACCTGTCGGATGCGACAACGCTGCTTAACAGCCCCGGCCCGCATTCTGTGCATGATCTCGCTGTGGTTATTGACACTGCCGTCCGGCCGTTTGGGGGAACGGTCGACGTCGATCTGTCACAGATTACAGACCACAATTCGTTGCAACTCCAGGTCATCATCGACCACAGTCGATCTGCTTCGGTAACCGTTCCCGTTCGTTCGAATCAGTTTGGCAGCGGTGCCGATTCGCCAGATGTCAGCGGAGACATTGCTGTTGATGCGGAGGCGAAGCTTCAGGTCGATGTCTTGCTGAGCGTCGATCTCGACACAACAGCGCCCGCCGAAGCGGCGTTGCTGGTGAACCAACTGGATGTTTCCGCAAATCTGAATGACGCAGCTGTTCCCGCCGAAGTTCAATATCACTTCGCCACGCTCACGGGCGAAGGGGCGGCCACCGGATCAGCAACGACTGCAATTTCATTGAACGACCCAACACCCGGTACACCGGGCCTCACGTTGTCGGAACTCGGTGCGCAGCCGGTAAGTAGCCTGATCAATGAATCATCGGGCGGATCCGTTTCGCTGACGCTGCCATTGACGACGGATATCAGCGGTTTTGCACTTACCTCAGGTGCGGCGCCATCACTGACGATCACGGATTCGGATCTGTTCGATGCTGATGTCTCCGCCAGGGGTTCCGATTCCGATTTTAAGTCCTTTGTGCCAGTGACCGAAGTTTCCGCTCGACAATTTCAGGCTGCTTTGGCCTCCGTTACAAATGCGTTCGGTGACATTGACCAATCGGCATTGCTGACGGCAGAAATCCCGCTTACCAACGGGCAAACGCTGAATCATCTTGTTGATGTGTCTGATGTCTTCACGGCGGAAGTTCTCGCTTCGCTCACAACCGAAGTCGACGGAATCGCGTCTCCCACGTACGCCACCGTTCAGGAGCTTCGACAGCAACTTCTATCGCTAACCGGTGGAAGCATCAGCGACGTTGTGTTTGTGCCGGCGACCGCCACGCAACCAGCGTCGATAAGGCTGGCGTTGTCGATTAGTGCCGCGGCAGGCAACATCGTTACGCCACTGGATTTGAGCAGCGTTGATTCCACTTCGGACGAACTCAACAAACTTCACACAGATGCTGTTGTTGATCTGGCTCCGCATTTGAACATCAGCTCAACAATCGACGTGGGGCTCACACCGATCAGTGGCGGCTTCGTGTTGACGCCTTCCACTCTCCTGGCTTCACTGAATGGTGGTGGAGGAATTCTTCTGGCGAGCGACGAGCAGGCCGATGTCGAAGTCGTTCTTCGCGACAGTACAAAGCTGCAGGTGAATTTCGACGGTGCGACGAGGATCGACGACGTTATCGCTGCCTACAACAGCCATGTTGGTAACAATGGCGGCAGTGGACCGGGCGGACGAAAGTTCACCGTTTCGATTTCCGAAGACGCCCAGAGGTTGCAGCTCACAGATC
>CAYZYB010001032.1:0-2551 GCA_964481505.1 uncultured Planctomycetaceae bacterium
TGGAAGTTGATTTCCCTTCATGCACCGCTCAACGGAATTCCATTACTCGTTCCCTGGGATGGCGCAGATGTTTATAGCGCGCAGGAGGGAAAACTTTTGTGGGTTACAGTCACTAGTTCTAACCCAGCCACCAGTGTCCTGGGTGTGGGCAGTTTCCTTCCCAATGAACACGGGGGCAGGCGCGGCAGTCTGTTTTTCGACGCACGCATCAAAGCGCACATGGCACCACCGCTGGAAGCGGATGCGCGGGTGTCACGCCACGTCGACCGGCTTTTCGCTAAGGGCGGGGCGTTGTCCGGAATTGAATAGATCAAAACACAGCACAATTGCTGTGATCGCTGCGCGTAGCGCTGGAGCGGCCGTAAAGCCGATTCGCAATTGGGCGCCCCACGGTTCGACAGCGATCACCTGCTTTTGCAGCCGCCGGATCGTTTCTGATCAGTCCGGATAGACGGCCTGCACTTCGGATTTGAGTGTCGAGATGTCCAGTTGAGGTCGAGGTTGCTGTGCGTTGAGTTGTCGAATCGGCTGCTGTCCGCCTGGCGGCATCACACCGCTAACACGGTTGACTCCGAACTGCGGCGGAGCTGCCAGCCCTGTTACTGGAGGCTGCAGCGCCTGTACGGGTGCGAGCTGTGGCTGCTGTCGAGCCGTGGGAACCGAGGCCGTTGCGGCGGGATAAGGTCCCGGAACCTGAACCACGGGGCCTCGAACATTCGGAAACGTCTGGATCGTCGTTTCGATACGCTTTTCCTGCTCGTAGACTTTGCCATTCGACGCGGTGACCGTCATCGTGAGGTAGCGACTGCGGTTCACCTTGAGTGGCAATCCGGTCGCGCGATCGATGACACACGAACCGATACTGCGACCGTTTCTGATCTGAACAGCAGACTGACCATTGGAAGCCACTTCAGCGTTGGCGATTTGTCCGGTGATGTCGATTTCTGCTGTCTTGTCATTCAACGAGAGCAGACGACAGGTCGATTTCATGTAGACGGGCATTGGATGCATCAAACGTCGCTCGCGAGACCAGACGTCGCCGACAACGACTTTCGTCGCGGCACCGGCAGCGGCATCAGGATTGTACGGCAGCAGCCCCACAGTATCGTCCACAAAGTTGGCAACACCGTCGTCGCCAAAGCGAGCCGCAATCTCCGACAGCAAGGTCTCACGACGCTCCACCGGAACGCGTTCCACGCACTTCTGCAGGAAATCCTGATAGCCCACCAACTGTTTGATCTTATTGTCCAGGCCCAGCCAGAAGGAAAAGCCGTTGTTGACCATTCCGGCATACGGCACCACGTCGGCGGGAATCGCAGACTGGTTGGCGTCCGAATCAAATTGCAGTGACTGGCCGTTGATCGTGTGACCATAACGCACCCGCGTGTACCTGACGTTCATCAGAATGGCGTCATCCTTCAGGTCGTCGACCTGAATCACCATATGCAATTCCAGCTGACTTTCTGCATTGGCAGGAGCGTCGGCAGAAGTTTGCACCAGATTCTGTCGAATCGTTTTCACCAGCGGAAATCGGTCGCCAGTTTCCAGCCGCAGTCGCAACTCTTCGGGTGCAGGATTAGACGCGACCGGCGGAGCCGGGATGGCTAAACCACCGTCAGCGACCAGCTCGTCGGTGGTTTGGCTGTTCGTGCTGGCCGTACTTGTCGTTTCTGTCTCGTCGGTCTCAAAGTCGTTCAACAACCCTTTCAAAAACGTATCATCGTCGCCCGAAACGTCTACCGGAGTCGTATCTGACGCACCGCAGCCCATCAGCAAGCAACTGCACGTGAACAAACAAAGGGGCGGCAGCAGGCGATATGTGCACATGATCGATTTCCATCCGTGGAATACGAGAAAATGGCTGGTCAAAAGCTCTGACACCGGCAAAATACCAGTGCTTGCGTTCAACGTAAACACTACTTCCCCGCGCGTGGCCTCTTGCCTCGCGAAGTCCCAAATTCAAAACAGTTTCCCGTCGCATGAAGCCCCAGAACGCAGCAGATTCCGCCGAACCTGCACAAAACGTCTTCCGACAGCACAGTCGGCTGTTTGACGAGAACCGATTCGTCTATCCCGTGGTGTCCCGCCGAAGCCAGGGCGTTTCCGTGGGGGTGAACCTGAATCCCGACAAGGTTTGCAACTTCGACTGCATTTATTGCCAGGTGAACCGTCGGACAGAATCGGAAACGCGTTTTGTGGAGATGGACCAATTATTGGAAGAATTGCAATCGGTGCTCGAACTGGTCGCCAGCGGAGGACTCTTTGCTCATCCCCACTTTTCCGCAACGCCGGAACACCTCCGACGACTCAACGACATCGCATTCTCCGGCGACGGTGAACCGACAACATTCCGCAATTTTGACGAGATCATCGCACAAGCGGCCGCCGTGCGTCGGGAACACGTTTCGGAGGACGTGCGGATGGTCTTGATCACCAATGCTTCGATGTTTCATCGCGAACACGTTCAGCGCGGGCTGCGAATTCTGGACGACAACAACGGGCAGATCTGGGCGAAGCTCGACGCGGGAACTGAGGAGTACTACAAAAGGAT
>CAYZYB010001033.1:0-2549 GCA_964481505.1 uncultured Planctomycetaceae bacterium
AACCATCGCTGCTGCCCCAACCCGCGAAGCCGTTGATTGCCGAATCTCCGCCACTGCCGAAAGTCTCAATCCCCATTGGAACAGTGACGCTGGGACTGGTCGCACTGTTGACGGCGGCGTTGTCCGGCTTTTCGAAGCTGCGAGTTTCCGCAGCTCTGGCCGTAATGGCGGCGGTGATGTGGCCGTTCCTTCGGACGGAAATCGTCAACCCGCTGGCCGAACCGCCGATGCTGGAAGATGTGTCCGCCGCTGAGGTGTTCGAAACGCTGCACGCTTCGGCTTATCGAGCACTCGACTTCGGAACAGAAGAGCGAATCTACGAAGTTCTGGAAACGTCAGTGGATGGCGATCTGCTGGAAGACCTGTACCTGCAGTTGCGCGAAAGCCTGCAGATGCGCGAGCAGGGCGGCGCGGTGGCTCGCGTCCGCGCGGTCGAATACGGTGATGGCGCTCCGGAGAAATCCAGCGATCAGACTGCATGGCCTGGGTTTCGATATCGCAGCAACTGGACCGTCAGCGGAACAGTCGAGCACTGGGGACATATCCATGAACGACAGAACAGTTTCGATGCCGTGTTTTGTGTCGAGCCACGTGCTGGGTTCTGGAAGATCACGCAGATGCAAATAGAAGATCAGAAAAGCGTTGCCACGAAAACTCGATTGAGAAAATTTGAGCCATAGGCAGTTAGGCCCAGGATGACGCTTAAATGGATCCTTGCCAAAGAGAGAACACTCAACATTTGCGGGTGGCCGGGGTTGGACTGAGCTCGCGAAGGAAACCCCGGGCTTTTACTCCTATCTCGCTCCGCCCCCGGCCACTTTCAAAGCTCTCATTTCCACAAAGATCCATTCAGGCTCCATCCCCAAACAGGTAGTGGTGGCTTCCAGCCGCCACAGAACAGCTACAACAAAATATGGCGGCAGGATGCCACCACTACGAAATCGCGCCGCCCATTCGTCCGGTTGTAACGAGTGTTCCGTCCCTGCCAAAGCGTTCGCTGCGGAGCTTCATATTCGCCAGTGATTAGCATGTGGAGCAGTGGCAGATGCGTCGATGTCAGAAATGAGGTGCTGCTTTTTCGAAAGTAGGCCTCCAACTACTGGTCCGAACACCGTTGCAAAACGGTTTCAACGTCGCCGTCTCCGTTCAACCCCCTCTGAACGGTGACGGCGATTTTTGTTTCGGCTTTCTAAATGTTCGTTGCAGATTCGCCATGGCAAAACGAAAGAAACCACCCGCTGGAAGTCGCTTTGATGGTGCAGGATTTCAGGATCCATCGACGTGGTTGTCCGGGTTTCTGGCTTATCTTGAGGCGGAATGCGGGATGTCCAACAACACGGTGCTGGCGTATCGTCGGGACCTGGAAAAGTTCTTTGCGTGGAACAAAGAGCACGCTCAGAAGACAGTTCATCAGGTCGACATCGCGACGTTGACGGCGTTTCTGGATCATCTTCAAAACTGCGACCTCGCCAGCAGCAGTATCGCTCGCAACCTGGCAGCGATTCGGATGTTCTTCCGCTACCTCATGCTGGAATCCGTACTTGCGGAAAGCCAGGTCGATCTGATCAGTTCGCCCAAATTGTGGCAGCGGCTTCCAAAAGTACTAAGCCCGCAGATGGTGAACGATCTGCTGCACGCTCCGACAGGCGCCAGTGATCGATATCATCGCAGAGATCACGCGATTCTGGCGGTGATGTATGCGACCGGTTGCCGAGTGTCCGAAGTCACGGGACTCAAACTGTCCGACGTTAACATGAACGAACGCTACGCGCGATGTACCGGCAAAGGCAACAAGCAGCGAATGGTTTCACTGACACCGCTGGCCGTCGAAGCCATCACCGTTTATCTAAATATCGAACGAGCAGAAATGGTGAAAATCTCTGCTGGCGACGAAGGCTGGCTGTTCGTTACTCGCAGCGGTCGCCGCATGAATCGCGAAACGATCTGGTCGCTGATTCAACGCTACGCAGCGCGCGTAGGCTGCGGAACCGAAATCAGTCCTCACACACTCCGCCACAGCTTTGCCACACATCTGCTGGCCGGCGGTGCAGACATTCGAGCGTTACAGGAAATGCTGGGCCATGCGAATATCCGAACAACACAGATCTACACGCACGTCGACCACACTCGACTAAAAAGCGTCCACCAAAATTGCCACCCGCGCGGTTAAACGATCGCCGAAACTGTTGGGGCTTCGGCGCAGCCCCGCCACCATGCGTCGACAGCAAAGTACATACACCCTTAACGCATCGTGTGAGGGGAAAACATTGCAAAGAGTTTCACGATTGATACGTTTAGCCGCCGTGCACAAAACGCTATGGCCGAAAATCAGCCAGACACGAATGGCACTGTCGTGCCTGGTTGGCGCGGAAGGTGGTCTGTGACGGAAACGAATTTTTGTTTAGCTTTCGTTTTGTCAGAACGTGATTGAGGATTTCATTGCGTCTCTGGTGATAAAAGTAAAGCCCTCTCTGGTAAGCGTATCGCGAAAAACCAGGGAGGGTTTTCTTATGAACGCTCGTGTATCCGATTCCGGCCGATCTGAGAAT
>CAYZYB010001034.1:0-2548 GCA_964481505.1 uncultured Planctomycetaceae bacterium
ACCTTGATGTTGGCCATTTGAGGCAGAGTCTTTGAGCTTCGGAGTTCGAAAATGCGGCAAAGAGCCTGCGGCCAGTTATCGTAGTGATCAGCGTCATTGCTTTGAAAGTCATTGCGTCTTCCGATCAGGTACAGATGTTCTGCCCTGCGAATTTCCAGTTCTTCGTTTGCCGCTGTCATGGCAACTTCGGCAAGTTTTCGCATCAGGAGCGAGACTTTTTCAGTCGCAGGATTGGTCTGTGTTTTGAGCAGAAGGTCTCTCTGTTTGAGTCGTGTGGCGATATTTTTGATCCCGGAATCAATGCGCCGTCGAGCCACCGCGACCGCGTTATCGAGATCCTCGATCATTGAGTTTGGATTATTCTCCGGCCCCGGATATGGAATGGAATCTGTCGTATACGACACTGTTGTTATTGGCGATTTCGATGGCGTGCGTAGCCTGGCAGCGACACGCTGCGCTCGGTCTTTCTGCTGGTTTGCGACGTGCTGTCGACGTGACCAGGATAGCGATTGAAGATCAAGGCAAAGCGCAGAGGCAGACGTTCGAATTGGGCGAAATTCGATTTCCCGTGCTCGCTCCGACGCGTCGGCAATTCGCTCGTGCAATTCTGCCAGCTTGATAAGTTCGTCCTGGTTCGGAAGTTGAGCCTCCTGGATTCGCGACGACTGCATTTGCCAGGCATTGCTTGAAAGAAAAGAACCCGGGCTGCGTCGAAAGGACTGATTGGCCGCAAGAGTTTCCCACGCCGCGTTGAAGGGCAATGGATGAAGCGAGAATCGACTTAAATCTGCAACGGATTCGAAGCCTGGGATGACGAGAGTAAACCCGCTCCTTAGTGTACCAGAACGCTCTGACTGAACACGCAGAGATTTAAGGTGCTGTGCGACGGCGTGAAGTTCCGATTCCATCCGATCCTGCTGCCCAAGCACAGTCACGATTTCACGAAGAGAAGCGTGCTGGTTTTCGTACAGATGTCGTATGTCCTTGACGCGACGAGCGATGAGTTCTCTCTGGGCGCCAAAGATTGTGTGCTGAAGCCTGGCTTTGTTGATCTCGAATTTCACCTCATCCGCAGATATCCGCGCAGGCAGTAAACAAAGAATGGTTGCAAGAATAAGAGCGCGGTTGAGCATGGGGAACGTCCAATGGAAGCGGATACCCTCCAGTTGGCAACTCTTGTTCCGGCAGATGTCAACCTAAAGATCGCGATCTACTGTTTTGTCTTCCGTAGTATCTGCATCGGTTGGGGCACTGAATTCATGGACCATGCTTGCCGACGATCTTCCGAACGATCTGACCGCTTCTGTTTCAGCTTGGGCTGCCGTTGACAAAAGACCTCATGTGATGCCACCGGGCAACATTGTCGTGGGGCTGAGAAACACGAGTCTTCAGGCTGTCTCTCAACAGTGCTTTGCCCCCGTTACATGGTTCTGCATTCCGGCCACCTTCTTCCTAAATGCCCCAGTTGCAACAACCGGTAGGCGCGTTGTCTGGAATACATGTGGACCATTACGATCCTCGAAAAGAACGCTCAGGAATCATTGCGAATGCGCCGAATTCGATAAACGTAGCTGCAGTCAGTGTTGGCGACTTTCGGCAATATCTGCGGGTTATCGTTTTCTCATTAGTTCTTTCACCTACCGTGGCCATGGGCCGACCGCGGATAATTCCGAGCGTCGTCCATGAGCGTTGATCGATCCAAAGACTCCCGTTTCGAATCCACATTCGAGCAGCTTGAAGAACGAGTTCTGTTTGATGGAGTGCCGGACGGTTCGTTGGTGCCCGTCGAATCAGAAGCTGTCGACATACCTCCGGCGCAAGTCCAGTCCGAACAGGTCGCGGATGTCTTCTCCAGGCGTGAGCTTATCGTTGTCGCGCCGGACGCTGCTGGTGGCTCAGAATTACTGACGTCCCTGCAGGAATCGGCGCCTGATCGACATTTCGAGATTCACACCCTCGATGCGCATCAGGATGGCATCGACCAGATCACAGACCTGCTTGCTGGCAGCGATGCGCGGTTCGACACGCTGCACATCCTGGCTTCCGGTGAAGAGGGTGAAGTTCAGATTGGCCGGACCAGCCTCAACACGGACAGCATGGGCCGCTATGTCGATCAGTTTGCTCAGTGGTCGACCAGCCTGAGAGGAGGCGCTGAACTGAAGATCCATGGGGCGGAGCTGGAGAGTTATGTTGACGGTGAATCGCTAATGGATTCCATCAGCGCCGTGACGGGTGCTGAAGTCACCGACGAAACCGTCAGTGAGAACCTGCAGATTATCATTGTTGATTCAGGCGTTGACGACGCAGACGCGTTGATCGCGGAAGCGCAAGCTGGTCAGGACGGCGTCACTTTCGAAATTTATGACCTCAACGAATCCAGCGACGGGCTGCTGCAGATCGCCGCCATTCTGGATGGGCGTTCCGGCATTGATGCGATTCACATTCTGTCGCACGGAGACGAAGCGGAACTGCGCCTCGGCACCGCGCGGATCACAAACTCTGATTTGTACTGTGAAGACTGCATCTATTCCGATGCCCTGACCATGAT
>CAYZYB010001035.1:0-2544 GCA_964481505.1 uncultured Planctomycetaceae bacterium
GTAGCGATTCGTCGTACAGAGCCGGGGAATTCGGTTCGTTCATGTTGCGAAGTCCCTGAATCGCCTGCCCCAGAACCGGTTCGACGCCGACTACTCGAGCTCCAGCAGCTTCTCGCAATCGCACACCGGCACCTCGCAGTGTTCCGAATGTTCCGATGCCTGCGACGAAGTGCGTGATGTCCGGCATCTGTCGCAGGATTTCTTCCGCCGTGTTTTCGTAGTGAGCCAGCGGATTATCTTCGCTCGAATGCTGCCGCGACATCCAGTACTTGCCAGGGTTGTCGGCCAGCATTTGGTTGGCAACTTCGATAGCGCCGCCCGTCCCTTTTGTCGGGTCCGTTTCAATCAGAGTTGATCCGAAAGCTCGCAGAACTTTTTTCCGTTCCTCGCTCATTGCCGACGACATCGTGAGCACAACTTCATAGCCTTTGGCGGCGCCCACCATTGCCAGGCCGATGCCTGTGTTGCCGCTGGTGGATTCCAGAATGATCTTGTCGTGAGTCAGATCGCCGGAGGCTTCCCCCTGCTCAATCAACGACAGAGCGATACGGTCTTTCACACTGCCGCCGGGGTTGGCACCTTCCAACTTCGCGAAGATTTTGACATCCGGATTGTCGTGGAAACCGGTGATTTCGACCATCGGCGTGTTACCGATCATGCCCAATACTCCGGCAGCTCGCGGTGGTGGCGTCTGTTGACGAACTACCGGAGCGTTGACTTTCGGTGGTGCATTGACTGGCTGTTTTCCGTCTTGTCCCACGACGACCTGATTTGGTTCGACGTCGTAACATACGAACGCGTACGCTCCGATGACAGCGTTTTCACCAACCGTGACATCGCCGCCCACAAAGGCATTCGTATACAGGCTGACGCCATCTGAGATCGTCGGGTGTCGTTTGACCGTAGTCCCGGATTCACGGTCAGTCTTTCGCGACGGTTTCGATCGTGTTCCCAGAACAACACCGTTGTAAAGGCTGACGTCCCGTCCAAGAACGGCCGTGCAGCCGATTGCGATGCCGGTTCCGTGATCAATGAACAAACCCGGTCCGATTGTTGCTGCAGGATGAATGTCGACACCGGTTCTTGAATGTGCAATGCCGGAGATGGCTCGTGGGAGAATTGGCACGCTCAGCTTCTTCAGACCGTTGGCAACTCGGTAGGCGACCGTCGCCCAGAATCCGTTGCTGGCATAAAGAACTTCTTCGGCGTTGGACAATGCGGGATCCTGCAATGGATATCGTTGAAAGTCCTGACGACTGGCTTCCAGGATTTGGGGCCAGGTTTCGGTGGCGAATTCTTCGACGACTGCCTGGGGATTCAGGTCGAACCGAGATCGCAGCGAGTCCAGCAGCCCTTCCAGCGTCTTACGGAAAGCCTGAGTATGTTCCGGACTGTTCGTTTGCAGGCTTTCCTGTTCCAGTTGCTCCAGCGCAGTCCCCACAATCTGGATCACGAATTTCTGCAACTGTGCCTTATTAACCAAAGACTGCTGTGAAGACTGAGACATTGGGATTGTTCCTGAATTAAAGGTTAGTTCTATCACACTCTTCAGATGCTGAATTCACCGGCTGTCTTACCGGAAAACCTGCTTCTTCCCCAGAAAGCTGAGGAGGCTAAACAGCCGTGCAGCGGTCCATGTTCGACAGGGTTCGCCAAAAACCATAGGTCCTGCGGTGGACATGAACCGTGGACATAGGGTGACCTATTGGTCCATCTATGCGTAGACGCGTCGCTACGATTCCGAGGCGCGATACGGCGCGCATGGCAGAAGCTCGGTTATCAGGATTCGCGCCACGTGCACGCCGGCCAGGCGAAATTCTGTAGACACACTGACGTCCTGTTGCAGGATCTGGTGCGGCAGTCTCTGATCACAAAGCGATTGCGGCAGACTGGCTCTCTTCAGCGAATGAAGCGATGCCATCAGTCAACCGTTTCAGACCTTCCAGCAGTATCATTTCGTCATGGCTGAAGCAAAGACGGAAGAATCCTGATTCCGCGGTATGAAATCCGCTTCCGGGACTGATGTGAACTCGGTGCGAATGCAGCAGATGCTGATACAATTCCAGTTCGCCTTCTGCGTTCGGAGTTCTTATGACGTCCCGCAGATCAATCCACAGACACAGGCCGGATTCTGTCGCCGTGACGGAAACGCCCGCATCGGTCAGGGTCGTGTACGCCAGCGAATAGCAGTTGGAGAGTTGCGTTCGATGATCGGCCAGATATTGGTGAGACCATGTTGGATCCAGGATGTGTTCCATGATCGTCTGCACGGGGGCAGGCAAGCGAAAGAAGTGAGACTGCTTCGCGACCGCTCGCCGAACATTTTCATTGGGTGCATGCAGCCAGCCTGTCGCAAATCCGGCCAGGCCGAAGTCTTTCGACAGGCCTCCCAGGACGTAAACGTTGGCTGAATTCAATCCAACAGCGCTGACGAAGACGCCTTCTTGAAAGCAGCTGCCGGCATAAACTTCGTCCACAATCAAAGAGCAATTATGTTCTGCCGTTACCACAGAAATTTCGCGTAGTTCTTCAGCGGTGTAGACC
>CAYZYB010001036.1:0-2540 GCA_964481505.1 uncultured Planctomycetaceae bacterium
GGGCATTCGGGGACGGCATTGTGTTCGCGAAAAAACTCAACCCATTTGTCAACGGCGTCAACGAAGCTGCAGTCCAGACACGCCACCTTTCGAGCGGTGCCGTGCAGTTCAAGAACGTTGTGATTGCCCGCTTCGAAGTGCAGCCCATCGATGTTCTGAGTGATCACGCCGCGCAGTTGGCCGGACTGTTCCCATTCGGCAAGCGTCCTGTGAGTGATGTTGGGAGCGGCTTTGGCGAAGTCCACGTGAGCTTCTGATTTTTGACTCCAGTATTCATGTCGTTCGTCAGCGTTTCGACAAAAATCATCAAAGTACACGGTTCGGTTCTTTGCCCAAACGCCGCCTGGAGAGCGAAAGTCGGGGATCCCGCTTTCTGTGCTGATCCCCGCACCAGTGAAGGCGACGACCGATGCCGATTGACTTGCGTTGGCTTCGCTCATCCACTGCCGAATCATCGCAGCGGCATCGGTAATGTCGGAAGCATTCAGGCGAATGGTCATTGTGACTTCAAAGTTAGAACAACTACGAATGGTGACGTGTTGAAATGATCAGAACCACAGATTTCGACATTCTATCTGTGCTTCACTGCAAGGGACGGAGTTAGCGACGGAGGTCTCACTGATCTCAATGTCCTGCTTATGCCGTTTCAAACCCATCGCGTTGTTCACGCTTCAAATGAGAATTCGCATCGGCATCATTGGGGAAGGTTTCGGTTTCCGGATCCCATTTCAATGTGCGGCCGACACGCATCGCGATGTTGCCCAGATGACATGTGCTCACACTGCGATGCTGACTTTCGATGTCCGACACCGGAAGCTTGTTCGACTGCACGCAATCGAAGAAATTGCCCATGTGATTGATAATCGCGTCCAGTTTGCCGGCTCGTTCCGGACGATCGAGATTGTCTGAGTCGTAGACTGTCCAGTCGGTGCGGTCGAGAGGATTCGACTTCAAATCTTCGACAGGCTTGCCCTGAATCGTTCCTCGATTGACAAAGATTCGCCCGGCGTCGCCACTGAACATGATTCCGTTTCGTCCGTTGTCAGCAACGGTCATCACCACATCATTGGCGTACCTGTAGGCAGCGTGATAATCGAGGGCGACGTTGTATCCGTCCTGCGTTGTTGGGTATGTCGCAGTGCCGCTGATTTCTACCGGCAGGCTGTTGATCGCCCACTGTGCGATGTCGAGATGATGAGCGCCCCAGTCTGTCATCTGGCCACCGGAATATTCATACCACCAGCGGAACGTGTAGTGGCTGCGTTCGGCGATGTACGGATTGTCGGGCGTCTGCCCCTGCCACAAATCCCAGTTGAAGCTCGACGGCACCTTTCTCTTTTCGAAAGGACCACCTGCTTTGTTTTTTCCAAGAACCACTTCAACCTTCAGCAACCTGCCGATCCGCCCCTGGCGAACCATTTCGACGGCCTGCCGAAAACGGTGGTCACTGCGCTGCCAGGAACCGACCTGCACCACGCGCCCCGTTTCCTTGACGACGTCTCGCAGGATCTTTCCTTCATCGATGGTAAGCGTCAGCGGTTTTTCACAATAGACGTCTTTACCCGCGCGACAGGCGTCGATTACCATCTTTGTGTGCCAGTGATCAGGCGCGCCGATGGTGACGATGTCGACGTCTTTTCGCTTCAGCAAATCCTGATAGTTTTCGTAGTCGCGCGGAGTACTTCCGAAAGCCGCTTTGATGGGGTCACGCACATTTTTGTCGACATCACACACAGCCACAATGTCGCCGTACATCGCGGCTTTGTTGGCGATGACGCTGCCCTGGTAACGTAAACCGATAGCCCCAACGCCCAGTCGCTCAACTTTTGCGCGAGGCTTACTCTGAAACATCGCAGAAGCTGTCAGAGGCAGCCCGGCCAGACCGCCGGTTGCAAGGGCGGAAGACGTGAGGAAGTTACGGCGAGAACTCTTGCGACTCATGGCATGGTCCGGGAAAGCGGAGAGCGGGTGGGGGGCACATATGGTACTGAACGACCAGTGTCTGTCACGCGATCGCAGATTAGGATCGCCGCCTGTGTTCCGGCATTCGGGTGTAGCGGCAGAAAGTTGCGAAGCTGGAGAGAGGTGGCAGGGGTTAGAGCGAGACACAAGCGCAGCCCCGGGGTTTCCTTCGCAAGCTCAGTCCAACCCCGGCCACCCATTTCAAAGGCAACAATTTGCCGCCACACCGACGACCACGGATCCGGCGTCGGACAGGCTGCTACGTCGTCTGAGCTTCTGTGACGGCGTTGATGGCCGATAGCCGCTGTGCCGCATCGCGAAAATGAAAGTCGATTGCAATAATTTCAGCGTAGTGATTGACGGCCGCCGTTTTGTCACCACGGTGTTCGTAAACGCGCCCCAGCCAGTAGTGAGCCAGCTTGAATGCATTCGGTTTTTGCTGACGGTCGATTCTGGTCAACGCCGCTTCCAGCTGCTGCCGTCCGCTTTCTGCGTTGGTGCCGCGAATCCAGCACTCTCCCAGACCGATCATCGCCTCAACCTGCAGTTCCGGATCATTGCAGACCTTTTGAAACAAC
>CAYZYB010001037.1:0-2535 GCA_964481505.1 uncultured Planctomycetaceae bacterium
GGCCCCAACTGCGATTTTGCTTTGATGCAAATGCCGGAACAGAAAATCCCCAGGGCCCGTCGCCCCAATTCCTGATCCCGTGTTGATGAAGTGTGCCGAAGTGAATGTCGCCGCTGATCATGACCGCCTGAGCGGGCGCGATGGCGGTGAGAGCTCGATTGCGAGCCGATTGTGGCCAGCCGTTGGAATCCATGTCGCCTTCGGTGACGTCATAGTTGCCGATATTTACGAACGGTGACTGGGATAACACGGCCGCCAATTTCCGTTCGCTGGCTACGCGTTGAGCCCATTCGGCGACGAATTTTACCTGGGCTGTTCCGAGCAGTTGCAGGTCTTTGCGATCGAGCTTTTGTGCATCGAATGCGGGGTCCGCGATGACTTCGAGGGTTTTGTTGAGTTTGTTTGAGCGGGGGTTAGAAATCGGTTCAGAAAGTACGACCGACGGAGGCGACTTGAACTTTCTGTCTTCCAGAATTGCAAAGCTGACGCCGCCGTAGTCGAGTGATGTAAAGTAGGCGTTGATGCCGTCGCCCCACGGGCCAGGATTTGCCGGATCGGGCATGTGCCACATTTGAGTTCGCTCAGCAGCATTGACCCACTTCGGATGCATGGGATAGCCGCCGGTTGTGCGGTCGCCTTGCATCCGTCGACCACCGTCGCCCCACAAGTCGTTGGCGTAGATGTCATGGTCGTCTGTAATCATTGCAGAGGGGCGATCTTTCAGCAGATCGCGAAACGTCAGACCGAACATTCTCCATTTGGCCAGATAGTTGGACATCGCTTCGGGGACGTCAGCCTCAGTGTTGGCTTCAATGATGCCGCCTCCGGCATTGCTTTCGTAGATTTGATCGCCAGCGAAGAATATGAGGTCCGGGTTCTGCTGAAGCATCTGTTGAACGGCTTTGCTGTACGGAAACCACTTGTCGTTGACACACGCAATCGCCATCAACTTCACTGTGTCGCCGTCGCCCGGTTCTGCTCGGATATTTCCGCTGAGTTCCGTTCCTTCGCATGTTACTTTGTAGTCGACGGATTGGTGTGTTTCCCAGTCGCTGATTCGAAATTCCGCCATCGCTGTCAGGCTGTTGACCGGCGCCTTCGCGGATTGGACCCAGTCGCCGTTTTTCTTCAGGTAAAGCGTGGCGACCGCCTTGGTGGGGGCCAGGGGATTCGCGTCGGTGTGAGCCGAGAGTTTTAGCTGTTTGTTTGCGACACAGTACTGCGTCCACAGCAGTTTGGTGGCCTGTTCTCGGTCTGAAACGACGCGTTCGACGCTGACAAAATACGCGCCGTGTTGCTTTTTGTTTGGGGCTGTTAGAGTTGTCCTGAGTTCCGTTGGTCCGGCTGGAAGTGTGACTTCGAAATCTGCCGTGATGGTCTTCTGTGGATCGTTGATGTCTGTGCTGGCCGTTTGTCCCGCGATCTCAATTGAAGCTGCTGTCGAATCGATGGCCTTGTTAATGTAAGCAGGCCAACGAGATAGCTTGAATCGATAAGTTCCGGCAGTCGCGACGTTTAGATGCCACTTACCGTTGGCGATCGAACGTCTTGTGACGTGGCTGTGAGACCACGGCGGATTGCCTTTGGGGCTGACCCAGTCCTGACTGGTGAGCTCTGTGATCTTTTCGACGTCCGAACCGATGTCAATCCGGGTGGCTGCCATGCCGGGCTTTACAGATTCGAACCATTCCAGATGTTTGCGGTTCAATTTGTCGACGATCGCAGGGTGCTGCGTCGCGACGTTGGTTCGCTGTTCCGGGTCGTTAGACATGTCGTACAGTTCGTCGCCTTCGACCAGTCTCCAGCGTTTTGTCATAGCCGTACCGATTTCCCAGGGGTCACCGGGTTTTGCGTAACCATTGCCACCGTGCATCTGCGTGTGCAAAGTTCGTTCGGGCCATGGAGCATCGTTTTGTCGCATCAGGGGGGCGAGTGATCGTCCGTCGAGTGGCGGCCATGAGTCCGGTCGTTTTAACTCACAAAGATCCATCAACGTTGGTGTGAGATCAAAGTGGGCGGCCAGCACTTCGACGTCGCCAGGTTCCGACAATTTTCCAGCGGGCCATCGAATGAACAACGGCACGCGATGTCCGCCGTCGTACGCTGAACTCTTGCCACCACGCATCTTCGCATTTTCTGACGGGTGTTTTGCCCAGCCATAAATACGTCCTCCGTCGTCAAATTCGGTGCCGCCGCCGGTGCCGTTGTCGGTCATGTAGATCAGGATAGTGTCTTCGACAAGTTGTTCGTCTGACAGGAAGTGTTGCAGCCGGCCCATGTTCCAGTCGAAGTTGGCGACCATTCCCTTGAAGCTGGCCGTGCGGTCGTTGAGTCCCATGTCGAGGAACGGTTTCTTCCATTTGTCGGCGACCAGCAAGGGGCCGTGAGGGGCATTCGTCGGCAGGTAAACAAAGAATGGTTTGCTGCCGCCGGCATCGCGTGCGACGGAGCCCATGAACTTCATCGCTTCGTCGAACCAAACATCTGTACAGTAACCTTCAAATTTCGTTTGCCGATCTCCAACAAGGTAGGTGT
>CAYZYB010001038.1:0-2533 GCA_964481505.1 uncultured Planctomycetaceae bacterium
TGTTGCTGACGGTCACCGCGCCCGTCAAAGAATTCAGGATACCGCCGCCGCCGAATGAGCTACCGTCTGCGGAATTCCCGGAGATGGTGCTGTTGCTCACGGACAGAGTTCCCGTGGCTGCTGAGCGAATTCCGCCGCCTCCGATACTGGAATCCCGTCCGCCGCTGATCGTCAATCCGATCAGCGTCACGTTCGTGGCAGAAGATGTGATATCGATCACGCGTGAATTCATCTGCGCATCAATCACAAGATCGCCCGCCGCCCCAGGACCGGTGATCGTCACATCGTCTGTGATTTCCAGTTGCCCCTGAGTCAGGTTAATCGTGTGACTGGAATCGAATGTGATTTCATCAGCACCAGCTCGTCTGTTGGCGATTGAAATGGCTTCACGAAGTGAAAACTCGCCGTCCGCGTAGTTGCCGTCCGTCACGTCCGAATCGGTACTGACAACCAGTGCTCCCATAAACAATGGCGGCGTCGGGACTTCAAAGGCACCGATATCGAGTCGCAGCAGACCGTCGTCGTTTCCGTCAGCGATACGGTTAAACGTGCCTCCACGTTGATCGGTTGGCAGTGGGTTGGCATCAAAATCCGGCTGTCCCATATCGATGGCCGGGCTGCCCGGCATCAGCCCGAAGGTCGGTGTCGAACCACCGTTGTCTGCCAGCGCCAGCAGCAATGGATCCGTATTCGTCTGATCGCCCGTGGCACCCGAATTGCCCGTTGCGTCGTCAAGAATGTTGTACCCCAGCGACGTTACTGTCGGGCTTCCGTCGCCGATCCGAAAGTTGGCTCCCACATTGTCCGCAAAAATTGAATTCCTGTACTCCGTCGTCATCGTGCCGAAGCCGCTGGTGTTGACGACACCGCTGCCGTTCACATCGTTTTCTGCGAGCGTCGAATTCAGAATCGTCAGGATGCCTGCAGAGTTCTGTTGTGCCGTATTGAAGACTGTTGAGCCTCCGGTATTGCCGCTAAATGTGGTGTTTTCGACCGTGACGCGCGCCCGACTGGTCGTCAGCGCACTGCCTCTGAATGTCGTCGAATTATCAACAAACGCGGAATTACGTATTGTGGCGTCGGCCTGATCAATCCTTACGGCTGCACCATCATTGGAGTTGTTATTGCGAAAGACGACGCCGTCAACAGTCAGCGAATCATTGTCATCGAAGTCTCCCAGCGTAATCGCCGAATTGCCAACGCCAGCAACGTCGGAGAGCGTAAGCCCTGAGACGGTGTAGACAGAAGCCACGGTATTCTGATTGAATTTAAAGATGGACGCCGAAAAGTCCGCCTCATTGTTACCTGCACTGATCGTCAACTGGTCTGCCCCCGGACCGACGATGTTGACGCTGTCGATCACCCGCAGGTCGCCTTCGGTCAGTGTAACTGTGCCTCCTGACAAACCGACCGCGAATGTAATGTCATCAATGCCGGGCTGCGAATTCGACAGAGCAATCGCTTCTCGCAGAGAAAGTTCTCCGGCGGCGAAATTGCCGTCCTCAACGTCTGTGTCTGTGCTGACTTCCAGTGCCAGAATCGGGTTAACAACGATTTCTATCGTCGCATCGGCCGTATTGTTGGCGTCATCCGTCGCCGTAAACGTCACACTGGTCGTTCCCACGGGAAACGTCGTGGGAACCGCCGAAAAGTCCAGCATCGAATCGTCCAGATCCGTTACAAGCGTCTGCAATTCCGCCAATAGAGCAGCGTTGGTAACGTCCGCACCGCTGCCGGCCGAGTTTTCAAAAATCGTAATCGACGCAGGCAATGGAGAATCCCAAACCGGATCTGCATTGTCCACAACAGTCGGCGTCACACCCGTGGTGTTGATGGTTTCCACATTTCGAAACGTCACCGTTTCCGCTCCACCCCCCGAACGATCGAACGTCAGTACCGCATTCGTGTTACTGCGAGTCAACACAACATTGGTCGCACCCGTCAGGTCCAGCGTGGCGGTATCGTTTCCTTCCCAGCCGTCGATGGTGAAGTTGTCGCTGGTGGCAATGCCGTTGGCTGAAATATTAAATGTGTCATTGTCGGTGTGACCGAAAAAAGTAATCGCTGGTCCGCTGACCGAACCATTCAAATCCAGAACGCCACCGACACCGGGATCCGGATCAGTTGGAGCGGGAAAGACGAATCCTCGACCACCATAGTAATCCACGTTCAATTCAACACTGGTGGCGCCAGAAACGCTCTGACCAGCGTTCACGGTGATATTGTCACCAGCTCTAAGTGTGATTTCGCCGCCAGGTGAGCTACCAGTCGAAGCAACATTTGCGTCCACCACAATATGTTCGTCACTCGCAGCGGTATCGGCGTTGCTGATAACAAACGAATCGCTGCGGATTTGCTGTGCTGGGGACAGAATGGAAGTGTTGAACGCTGCCAACAACGCTCGCTGTTCCAGTATCTCCGTTGCCGCAGGCTGGCGATTCTCCATCTTTGTTCGACGTCTATCGCGACGGCTGGAAGTGTTTCGTGTGACAGACTGAAGACGATTCAGGAAAGAACGAATATTCATTTGGGA
>CAYZYB010001039.1:0-2527 GCA_964481505.1 uncultured Planctomycetaceae bacterium
GCACCCTTTGTGTTGAGTTGCGTTACCGACGCCGCCTAACGTCTGAAATGAGCGGAAATTGACGCAGGCTTGAGGCTTGGCGTAGCCAAACGAAAGACTGGGTCAAATTTCCGTTCCATTGATTTGTTAGGCGGCGTATTGTCGATCTCGAAAAATGACCTGTGAAAAACTGAAACTAAGTGGCATCGACGGTTAAGCAGGAATCCACAAACCTGCATTCGATCAACTAGGCAAGCCGATCGTAGAGCCGGTAGAGCGACCGCTTTACCTGCGAGCAACTAGGCGGAGCCGACGCCAGTTCCGTTGTTTGAAGGAAACCTATCTCGTGCTCTCATGATTAGGTAAACACCGACTATGAAATCAAATCCAACGCAGGTGGGTTCCAAATACCAAGGAACATAGGAGACATCGACAACTACCGGAGCAGAAACATCCCATATCCCATGACAGATCCATCCAAATCCGAGAGCCAACAGAGAGCCCTTTAGTCCAACCAACGCTAGCGCGATAAAGCCAACCCTAACCAGCGCTTCAGGGATCATAGAACTGGGTGCTGTGGACTCGATGAATCCGAAGAATACATAGATCACACCAGCCAATACCAAAGAATATCCGAATATCTCTTTTTCCCATTTGGGATAGTAGCGGCTGGAATAGATCCAAAGCCCGCTTAGGAGAACGCCCACTAAAAGTGCTAAGAGATAAGAGATCATTCCCAAATTCTATTCTAGGAGTTATCAGACGGTCTAGGCACGATGATCCTAACCTCTCCGAATGCGACTGCTTATCGTTAGATCAGAGTAGCGCCAATCTCGAAACCTCTTGGTTCTTTGGGCTCGCCTTCGGAATCAGGCTTTAGACGCCGCCTAACGTCTGAAATGAGCGGAAATTGAGCTGGCGCCGAGGACTGGCATAGCCAGCCGCAGGACCAGGTCAATTTTCCGTTCCATTGATTTGTTAGGCGGCGTGTAGTTCCGCCTTGCAAAGTCGCCCGGCGAATCTGATAGTTAGCAGGCGACTATCGACCTATAGCGGAAGTCGCACTCATGATTATCAGGGCTGTATCATAGACAGATAGTGGCCGGCGAACGGATGGAGCAAGAGTGTCGCAGGATGGGATTTGCGTCGAGGAGATAGCATCGCCTGATGGGCAGCTTCGCATCGAAGTGATAAAACGTGGTGATGGCACCTACTTGCTTCGAAGATTCGAAAAAAGATTCGATGAAGAAGAAGAGGTACATTACGAGACAAGGTGCTTGCCCGACCCAGATGGTTTATTCGATGATGCAGTTCTTGCTGCCACTGAGGCGAGGCGCCTAGTCGGCTCCTAAATGTCGCGTTGACCTCGGAAGCGGCTGCTCGAATGTACAAAGTGATGAGCCGAGTAATATTAGTCTGTAATGGAGGACGAAATACAACTTCCAAAAGCTAAGCCTGGCGATCTTGAGCCGTTACTTTCTCGCCATTCTAGTGGTGGGGGTGACAGTTGGTATGTGCTGCTCTGCAAGCACTGCACGGACAGTCATAAGATAACTACCAAGAGGATTGGCAGGCAATCCAAGGACCCATTGACGGTGGCTGCTCGAAAGTTTCGACAGGCGGGATGGAGAATGGACGGCGGCATTCCGGTCTGTCCCGGTTGCTACAAGAACAAGATCAATAACGACCTATACCCCGCAGATTAGAAGAGCTTCTGAGGTCGCATTTTTGGCGGACAGCACGACTAGAGCGCAGTGCTCGCTAGGTCCGCATTCGGAGATTGAAAGCACTCGCACTTGGTAAGATCTCGCGACGCCGCCTAACGTCTGAAATGAGCGGAAATTGAGCTAAGGCTGAGGCTTGGCGTAGCCAAACGAAGACTTAGGTCAATTTTCCGTTCCATTGAATTGTTAGGCGGCGTGTTGTCGAAACATCAAAGCGATCTAAGACAAGTCTTCCTAGTGTGCGAGTATTCCCAACATTGAAGGCCGATAGCGAACGTTCAGTTAGATAGCGCGCAGGGCAGGATGCCCCAAAGCGGTCCTAATCAGCAGCACCAAATCGTTGCCAGGCAGCTTGCCGGGTTACGCCTAATGCGCCGCCAATTTCAACCCAAGGCATCCGTTTCGCGCGGAGTATGTCGACTAGATTTTGTTGGTGTGTATCGATGTCTATTCGCGTTCTTTCGACGTTGACCAGAAATTCCAATAACTCCTCAGGTGGTTTCGCAGTTAAGTGCGAATAGAGTTGTTCTTGAGCTGTATCAGCCATCGATTTTGCTTCTTCCTCGGATAAATCCTTGAATTTGGAGATATAGGCGCTAGCTGCCTCATTGCAGTGATTGCAGATGTATATCCCCGGCCCAGCTACAAGCGCGCTCACCTCACCCGGGGATTTCGCACAAAAACTACAGTGTAGTTGAGGGTTTGAAGTGTCCAAGTTCTTAGCGTTTGATCCTGACATCGCTCTTCCTTGCATGTAAACAATGTGTTTACTAATGTAAATTTTATATTGACATACGTCAAGGAACTATTGACGTCTCTTGGAA
>CAYZYB010001040.1:0-2526 GCA_964481505.1 uncultured Planctomycetaceae bacterium
ACACAAAGATGGTAGCTAAGGCGAACATATTCTTCGTCTGGATCATGAAGTTCTTCTGTGATGGACTCTCAAGGAGATGGTTAAAGGAGTTTGTGTTTTCAAGAGTCAGCCTAAACGCGGAGGGCGCGGAGACGCAGAGTTTCGCAGAGAAGTCAGTGTTCCAACTCTGCGGTTCTCGGCGCCTCTGCGCCCTCTGCGTTAAAACCATTCTGGTCTTCTCTCCTAAATCAAAAGTTCGGACAGCTCTCCCGTGCTGTCAGCAAACGACTCCTGTTGAGCACCCACGGCATTCAGCATCGTCACCAGCAGGTTCGACATCGGCACATCACCACCGAACTTAATATGCCGCCCATGTTGCATTCCCAGTTTGCAGCCACCGGCCAGAACCAGCGGATAGTTGCTGTTGTCATGCGTCGTACAGTTGCTGCTGCCGTAAAGCACAAGCGAATGATCCAGCACGCTGCCGTCGCCTTCCTGAGCCGACGCCAACCGGCCCAGAAAATAGGCCAGCTGTTCGGCCATAAAGCTATCCCACTTTCCGAGTGCCACCGCACCTTCGGGCTTATTCCAGCCGTGAGCCAAACTATGCAACGAATCTTTAAATCCCTGCAACTGCGGAAACTTGGCGGCCTTCGACGAACAGTCCGCCATGTTGGTCACCTGATACGTCGCCACGCGCGTTGAATCCGTCCGAAACGCCAGATAGATCAAATCGTACATCGTGCGAATAAAGTTCAGCGGCGCTTCGTCATCTGCATCCAAATGCAGCATTGCACGCTCTTCGTCTCGTAATTCCGGTCGAGGAATTTCCAACCAGCGCTGCGAACGTTCGACGTCCTGCTCTATCTGCCGCACAGACGCCAGATACTCATCCAGTTTCTCACGATCAAACTTCCCCAGTCGACCACGCAGCGCACGCGAATCCTCGAGCACTCGATCCAGCATTCCCGACGAACTCTTCAGCCGTCGACGCTTCGCCAGCAGATCCGCATCGCCGGCACCAAAAAATCGATCAAAGATTTGCTGTGGCTGATTCAACGAAGGAATCGGATGGCCTTTGTCGTTGTAAGACAGTGTGCTCGATCGTGTCGGCTCGCCCACGCCTCCATCGGTCGACAGGACAAGTGACGAAAAACGAGTCTGTCCGGCTTGAGCAGCAGCGGCAACCTGATCGACTGACACAGTGTTACTGAGCCCGGCGTTGTGCATAAAAGCGCCGGTCAAAAACGTGTCGCCCGTATCATGACCGCCCATGCGACGGCCGTTTGGGTGCGACAATCCATTCAGTACCGACAGATTTTCTCGGTGAGCTTCCAGCGGCTTCAACGAATCCGTGAACTGGAACTCACGACCTTCTCCATCCGGAAACCAGCGCCAGTTGGCGTGTTCGCTGTCTTCTTTCGGCAGCCCAACACCAAACCCAAAGTACAGCCCGCACATTCGACGAGGCGACGATTTTGTGGGAGAAGAATCGGCAGCCGCAGCCGTCATGCACTCCAGCCATGGAAGCGCAAGCGATGCACCCGTTCCCTGCAGGAACACTCGCCGATCAAGATGCCATGATTTTGTTGCCATAAATCCGCCTCCAACGCTACCTGAACCCGAAAACGCGTTGCCATCATTTTGTCCGAAAGGCATCGCTGAGCACAACCTGTTTCACCAAATCGGCAAGCCTAAAGTCATTTGCCACCAACTTATCCATAACATCGTTAATCGTCCGTTCGTCGCTGAGTTCCATTTTTCGGCCCAGAGCATACGTCAGCATGCGCGTAACGAGTGACCGCGCAAAGGCGGCTGAGTGCTCTTCGATGAGATAGCTCTTGAGCTGTTCAACGCCGGCGACTTCACGACCATTCGGAAACCGATCGACAGCAACCACAGGAACGGCTTTCACTTTCGGATCCGCGCTGTGCCGAAATTCCGTTCGCCACAAGCCAGTCGCATCGAAGTTCTCCAACGCGATGCCCCAGGGATCGAGATCACGATGGCAGCGGTTGCAGGCCTGTTTTTCACGATGAACGACCAACTGCTCACGAACGGACAGCTTCAGAAAATCGGCATCCTTCACATCGTCCAACGATGGAGTGTCGGGCGGTGGTGGCGCGGGCGGATCGTTCAACAATCGATCCCGAATCCACACCGCACGTCTCACCGGATGAGAATCTCGGCCGGTGGAATTGCTGAGCAAAAAACTGGCCTGCCCCAGCAAACCACCACGATGCATGTCCTTACCGAATGACACGCGGCGAAATTGATTTCCCCAAACGTTTTCGAAACCGTAGTGCTTCGCCAGTCTTTCATTCAGCATCGTGAAGTCCGACGACAACAGCTTCAGCGCGCTTTCGTTATGCCGCAGCAGTTCTGTAAAAAAACTCCGCGTCTCCTGAATCATGTCCTGCTTAAGCGTATCGTCGAAACCGGGATAGAGATCGGAATTCACGGCGACGCTGTGTACGTTGTTCAGGTGCAACCATTGCTGCGTAAACTGATCCACGAATCGGTTGCTGCGCGAATCGTACACCATCC
>CAYZYB010001041.1:0-2523 GCA_964481505.1 uncultured Planctomycetaceae bacterium
GATTTAGGATCCTGTGCCGGTAACGGCGTGGGGGTTCGACTCCCCCCTCTCGGAAAAAGCAGAAAAGGCTCGGGAATACCGTTTCCCGGGCCTTTTCTCGTCTCTGAAGTATTCTGGCCGTCCGCACAAAGAAGCCCAACGCGATCCAAAGAACCCCTTCCGGGGATGTGTTGCTTTTGGTTTCGTCGATGAGTCGTGTCAAACGATCTTTCGTTCAGACGCCACGCGACGGCGATCGGTTCGCGATGCGGCGTAGTATTGCTCGGTGACCACGACAGAACTGTGGCCAACCCAATCCCGTACAGTGGTCAAGGCGACCCCGGCCGCCAGCATTTCGGAAACACACGTTGAGCGCCAGCCATGGGGAGTGAATCGCCGTTCTTTCGGGATACAGGCATGCTCAAGAGTCATGTCCCAATCCTTTTACAGTTCTCGTGGGTCTATTTCATATGGTAGGACGAAGCTGAATGGTGTGGGAGGTTCCGACTGGGCTTTGAACCAATTCTCAAGCAGCTCTGACAACTCATCGGCCCGTTCGTAGAGCCGGTCGCGACGGCCTACCGTCCTGAAAAAGAAGACCGCTCTGGCACCAGCCTCAAAGAGGTTAGCACCAGAGCGGGGTAGTTGGTCGAATTATGTATTCAAATCGAGCAAATCAGCTTCGTGGAGCGTCAAGGTTTCCAACTACCCTCTCCAACGTATCTTTGCCTGAAGGTCACTTCGCCAAACGTCTCGACAATTTCGCTTAACCGCAGATTCCATTCTGAAACATCATCGCAAATCGTAGCCCATTGTATGCGAAAGGTGAGGAATGATTCTGTTTCAACTGGGTGAAGTCTACGCGACCCCGTCAGCACTCGAAGCTATTCAGGATGCCGACAAGACGCCCATTCATTTTCTTCGCCGCCACGTTCGAGGCGACGTCAGCGAGGATGAAAAGAACGAGAACGCCTGTGCCGTCCGAAGCGGTGCCAGAATCTTCTCGTCATACAACTTGCCATCCGGCCTGAAAGTCTGGGTGACTACCGAGGCCGTGAACGCCCAAGGCGACCGGGCTTCGACATGCTTGCTACTTCCGTTCGAGTATTAGTTTGCTTACCAGAAGTCGTCTGGAGCAGCTGAGCTTCAGTCTTGCTAGACGCATTTCACTATGTTCCGCTCTTTCGTGAGCGATGACTGTCAGTGCGGTAGCACTCAGAATCGGTTCGGACAGAAAATCGATTGGGGCGAGCGAATTTGCGGCAATACTGCTCCAATGCCAAAGAAAAACGGAGATCTTTTGCAGGCACCCCTTACGTGCAACTCGACCTGAACAGCAGTCTTGGTATGATTGCAAGTTAGTAATCCTGTCGAAGGACGGGCGAATCGGTTGCTTTCAAAGCCAAGGCCGTAGTCCAAACACCAAACTTGAAACAGTGTCCATAAAGCCCATCTCATGGCCAGAAAACTTGAACTTGAAGTCGCAAACTTTGTTGTTCGCTTTGAGAGTAAATACGTCCTAAATGATCTTCTGGATGAAGTTGTTCTCCCCGCGTTTTTCTCAGGAAAGACTCGCGAGTACAAAGAAACTACGTATTTCTTCCATGAACCTGAATTCAAGTACCTTGAAAAGGGAAACATTGATTCCCTCGCACTTGTTTGTCGCCTCGTGAAAGACACGGTTCTGAGGCGGCATCAGATCTACACTCGGAACAGGGGGATTGTGCCTGATGAGTACGAAATCAAGTCGGCACCAAGTGCGATCGCAACGCTGCTCTTGAAAAGTCACAGGTTGTTGTACGTTCGGGAAGTCCCAAATGCCCCGTCCGCAAAACAATTTGGTAGCACGTTCAAGTATTTTCTTCGCAACTCTACGATGGAGTACCAGAATTCCGTGTATGACCAGAAGAAAGAGTCTGGTGAAAAGATTACTCGAAAAAGATCGAAGGAGCTGTTTCCGATTCCTGACGTGGAAGTAGTCCCATTAGTTGCGGGAGAGTCATTGAAGGAATTCTTAGGACGATTCAAGACTCTGAAGAACCTCAAGGTTGAATTGGCTGCAACGAACAACGAAATCGACAACGAGGATTTCTTCAGGCAGCTCAGGGGCACCCAGAATGATGTCGGTAGCCATCGTACAGTCATTACACAGCAAAGTAACGACGGCTTAGACACGGATGGATGCTACAAATACGTTGAAGCGGCAAAACAAGGGAATTTTTTCATAGAAATGAAGGGGGAGGATGAGCGAGGGGACGATCTTGTGGGAACAAATGAAAGCTTCGCAGTCAAGTCTCAACTTCCGGCAGGGAATCAAACAAAAGCGACGCGAGTAAAACAGTCATTCCAGAAATATCAGGAGTTACTCGACGAAGATGTCGTGGAAGTTGGAAAGGCTGAAGAAGACGTTTCAGAGAAATTAATTGAAAGCCACAAGAAATTTAAAAAGGCCCAATGACGATGACAGATCGTCAGCTATCGAGAGAGCAGCAAGCTGTTCTTGACGACCTACTGCGAGAGAAGGATATGGCGGCGATCTACAAG
>CAYZYB010001042.1:0-2523 GCA_964481505.1 uncultured Planctomycetaceae bacterium
CTGCTCACATGGGCGCAGCAACACGGAGCAAAGGGACTAACCAGCGAACAGATTGCAGCCGACGTGCTGTTCATTCTTGTCCGTCGGATGCCATCGTATAATTACGACTCGAGCCAGTCGTGGCGAGGCTATCTGCGCACGATTCTGAAGCGTGAGTTATGGCGAAACGGCAGAAAAATGCAGCGGGAAGCGAACGCAGTGTCGCAATCGCTTTTAGAAATCGTACAGGACACAAACGCTGAAGAAAGCCTTGTTGGGCTGCTGGCCGAAGAACGAGAACTTGTTGTCGAAGCCGCGATTCGAGAAGTTCAACAGCACGTGAGTGAGACGACGTTTCGAGCGTGGGAAATGTGCGTTCGCGAGGATGTTGCCCCTGCGGAAGTCGCCGCTGCTCTTTCATTGAAGATCGGGAGTGTTTACCAGGCCCACCATCGTGTTTCAGAGAAAATCAAACTGAGGGTCGAAGCAATGTTGCGCGTGCAGGAAGATCTTTGATGAAGTGTGCCACTGAAGAGCAGCTGAAACAGTTTCTTTCTGCAGTTCTCGACGACAAAGAAAACGAGCTGGTTGCGACGCATATTGAATCGTGCCCCGAATGCCAGTCACGTCTCGACCAGATCTGCCGATCCCTGGCGGTGCACAGCACTATACTTGCCGATGAAAACATGCAAACCACTGCACAGGATGCGCTGCGTGCTGCCGAAGCACGTTTTGAAAACCAGCCTTCAGTGGATTCCTCAGAACTTTCGTCGAAAGCTCGTGATCACAATCAGGATGATGAACCTTTTCAATCATCATTGCAGATTGATGGACTTGAAATCATTCGGACGCTTGGTTCCGGTGGGATGGGCGTTGTCTATGAGGCTCGGCAGCCAGCATTGAACCGTCGCGTCGCGGTGAAGGAAATCAGCGCCAGCATTATCAATGAACGGTTTCAAATGCGGTTTCTTCGGGAAGCCAGGCTTTTGGCAGCCTCACGGCATCCCCATGTCGCTCAATTGTTTGATGCTGGCACCACAGCAGCAGGAACTCCGTGGCTGGTCATGGAATTTATCGCTGGCAGACAGCTGACAGACTTCTGTCAGGAAGAAAAATCCGGAATCGAGCGACGTCTCAGGCTGTTTCTTCAGTTGTGCGATGCGGTCCAGTATCTGCACACCAAGCAGATTATCCATCGGGACCTGAAACCTGGCAATGTTCTGGTCACCCTGGCGTCCGGTGAGGCATCAGTCAAGCTGATCGATTTTGGACTCGCAAGGCCGGTTGTCGCTGCGGATTTGGAGGAAGTGGAGCTGACACAACCGGGTGAACTGGCCGGGACGCCGCGCTATATGAGTCCCGAACAGACCAACACATCACCAGGTCATCAAACCGTGTTTGCAACCAGTGACGTTTATGCTCTTGGAGTGATTCTGTTCGAACTGTTTACCGGCGATACGCCGATTCGTGCCAATGAGGCAACTCGGTTAGGGTATTTCGAAATCCTGCGGCGTGTGCGAGAAGAGGAAGTTCCGCGACCGTCAGAATTCGTAATTGGAACTTCACAGGATTCGTCTGTGCCAGGGATGACCGCCCGGCAGTTGTCGCAGCGCTTGCGCGATGATATGGACGGGATTATTTTGAAAGCAACGGAGAAATCAGCTGACCGTCGATATCAGTCGGTCGAAGCGTTGGCGGAAGACATTCGTCGTTCTCTGGCACACCTGCCAACCATTGCCGGTCGACCAGGATGGCGTTCCGGACTGCGTAAATTTGTCCGCCGCAACCGCGCGTTCGTCGTGTCTGTAGTGGCTGTGCTGCTGGCGCTGACAGCAGGACTGTGCGGCACAACATGGTTCGCCTTCAAGGCATTTGCGGCGGAAAAGCAGGCTTCCCGGAAGGCTGATGCTGAAGAGCGGGCCAAGGAAGAACTGGCGAGGAAGAATGACCATCTTGTTTCAAGCCAGGGTGCTTTGGCCAGTTTGTTGATGCAGATGGATCCTCGGATTCAGGGGCCAAAATCCGAATCCATCTCAGAATTTCGTCACCGTCAGTTGAACACGGCTCTCAAGCTGGTCGACCAGGAAGATTTCGGATCTGGCGAACATCGCATGCAGCTTTATCTGGCTGCGGGTCAGGCATTGAGCGGTCTCGGATATGCACATGATGCACTCGACCCATTCCAAAAATCGCTCAAACTGGCCCAACAGTATTTTCCAAACGATGCGACTGTGATTGGAACCGCAGCCACCAACTATGCTGCTGCACTCACCCGAACTGGAAATCCGGCAGATGCGTTATCGGTTCAGCAAGAGACAGCCGAGCAGTTACAGAATCTGGCGGGACCATCTCATCCGTTTGTGATCGCTCTGCGTGCCCATACGGCGCATTCGTTGAATGCACTTGGGCGTCCCGCTGAAGCCGTGCCGATCCTGCAGTCCGTCATCGCAGCCGCAGACTCTGCTGGTCTGGAAGATGGCGAAATACTCGACTTCCGAATGCTGCTGGTCAATCTTCTGACCCGATTGAAGCGACATTCTGAAG
>CAYZYB010001043.1:0-2523 GCA_964481505.1 uncultured Planctomycetaceae bacterium
GTAAGAAACAAAACCCTGTACACTGTTGTTTTGTACACTCACCAGGCAACGTCCGAATCCTTCCAAATGCTGCTTCAGAGTTGGAGCATCCCACAGCAGCCGCACGTCGCAATGACGAGTTGCCTCATTTGCAAGCTCCACGCATCGCGTTAGGTCGGAGTCTTCAAAGGGCCGCACGACTTCGTTGGAGATAGACTTTGCCTTCGGTGTCGACACAAAAGGTCTTCCGAGTCGAACAAGCAGGCGTTCTGTGGCATCAACACTCCATTCCGCCACACCGCGAGAGTCCAGAACGCGAGCCCAGAATCCCATTTGAGGACCGAGCGATTGGCCTGCCCCATCTTCAGCCCGCTTCGACTGCAACCAGAACCGCGGCCCAATCGATTTCTTAGAACCATGATAGACGTACCCAACGTGAAACTGAAGCTCCTGTTCGCGCGAACGATCCATTGCCGCTGACTTCAGCATTCCGCCGATCCCCTGACGTCGGAAGTCCGCATGCACGCTCAACCAACTGGCCTGAGCTCCAGCGACTTCCTGCCCATCAAATTCGAATTTACGAGGAAAGTACAACAGGACTCCCGCTAGTTTTGCACCATCGTAAGCAGCAACAAGGTGTTGTCGATTTTCTGCAGTATCCATCTTCAGCTGCCATCGAAAATACTCGGCCGTCCAGTTCGGAACTGCAACGGTGCCGGAATATGACGCCTTCCATGTGGAAACGACGAAATCAGAAAGTTCTTCTGCGGTCCCATCAAAACTGCGAATTTCCATTATCGTTGCCGCCTCATTCCGCGCATGACACTGAACAAACGACCACTATGATCGCCAGGAATTCGCGATGCCACGGAAGTAATTTCCCGCCCGATAACGAATGGGATTGAAGTAAGAACGAAACTGATCCGCCTGCTGAGAACGTTGTGGCTGACGAACAATGCGCAACACAAAGAAGCCCCAAAAGAACAGCATCGAAGTTGGCAAGCGGTAGTACGCACTGCCGACCCACGCGAGCCAGCGAAACCGGCTGCGTTCTCCTTTTTGCGAAGAAAGCAAACGCAAGTATTCACCTGTTCGCGACGGCACACCGGCCAGCCATCGTGCCCAAAATGCATACGCGTCTTTATGGCCACGAAACGGGGCTCCGTTGATCATCTGATCAAGGTGGTCATGGAATTTTGTGAGTGGAACAAGCGCCTGTTCGTACTCAGCACCGAATTTTTGCGGGTCTTCCAGAATCCGTGGAATCAATCGATTTGCTGCGGCAACCGTCCACAGTCCAGCGGAACTCGGAAACCAAACCGACATATAAGATCCGCCAACCAACAACCAGTTTTTCCCGTAGGCGCGATTTCTGGTGTAATATTTGTGCGTCAACTGCATGATCGGTTTTTCACGGCGCGGAAACAGAGCTGCGAAATCCACGCCGCGATCCGCATAGGCCTCTGTCGTCAGTCGCATAATCTCTTCATCACTGAATTCGTCCGCGCCGTAACGATTTGCGTCAACACTCACACCCACTGAAACCGTATTTCCAAGTGGGATCATCCACGAAATTCCCGCCAGGCCGTTGGTTTCGTGTTCAAGCTTCAGAAGATTCGTTCCGTAGTTCCACCACCGCTGCGGACAATCATCTGTCTCATCACGCTGGTAGTGCGTCCACACCACGCGATTTAAGCCTCCAATCGGCGTCGTCTCTACGCCACACCGGGAACCGACCACCTGCCGAAACCCTGTTGCATCGAAGGCGTACTGCGGGTCTGCAATCGTGTTCCCGTCGCTCAACACGAGCTTCTTCACCTGATCATCATCGACGATAACATCTTCAACCATTGCAGAAACGAACTCACAACATTCGTGTTCACGAGCCTTCCAATAAAGCGCTTTGTCCAGTTTTGTTCGGTCGACGTGCATCAGATTCTGCCCGCTGATGCACCCCCAAAACGTTTTCCACGTTGACGGCGGAGGATCCATCGCAGAACTATGTTTTTCCACAACCTGATGCTTGCAGCGGCCAGGATTCGCGACCACCACCTGCGTGGCATAGTCACCATTCAGCAGGCTGATATGGCTCTTCGTATGAAAACACTCTGGGAACTCTTCGCCAAATTCACCGAACAATTCCGGGCTGGCACACTCGTTCAGGGACTCGCCAAGTCGAGGCGATTCATCCGGCTCATCACCACCAATTAAAACATGTCGAACTCCGGCACGCGAAAGCGACAGACTGACAAGCACACCAGCAAAAGATGATCCGATCACAACCGGACGAGAATGATTTTGGTTCATGATGGCCCGAATATGAACACAGAAACCAGGACCGGCTACATTCCGGCGCTGCAAAGAAATCATGTCGTATGTGGAACCAAACTACACAGCGCCAGACCCACGACGCAATTTTAAACTTGACGAGAAATTGCAGAACGAATCTCGCCGCCAAAAATCCTTTAAAAACTCACGCGAAACAAATGTAAAAATCTATAAAATCGCCACAAAACTCATTCAAACAGGCTGACCACATGGTGC
>CAYZYB010001044.1:0-2519 GCA_964481505.1 uncultured Planctomycetaceae bacterium
CGATAGAAGCCTGGTTCCAGCTGGTTCGTTGGAGTGAATGAAGTCGTCGTCAATGACAACTCGTTGATGACTTCCTCTCCCGTGCCGAGGTTTGTTACTACCAACTCGAACTGCCCCGATCCGCCTGTCCAGCTGATGAATGGCGTCGAATCACTGGTCCCGCCAGCAAACGGCGTTTGAACGATTGGTGCCGTCGGAGCGGATACGACTATGTCCATCGTGAAAATGTCTGTGATATCGCCATCGTCAGTGACTCTTAGCGCTACCGTGAATGTACCTTCCTGCTGATAGATACGAGAAGGTTGGACGAGATTAGCTCCCGCTACGTCGGCGACAAAGGTACCATCAAAGTTAAAGTCCCATTCGTAAAGAACGATTGTCGAACTGCTCGGTCCCAATGAGTGCGTTGAACTTGTACCATCGAAGTTGACGATTTCACCGGCACCCGCAGGGTTTGGAGTCGCAGAAAACAGGGCAATTGGCAGACTGACGAAAAACTCAGTCGCACCAATATCGATCAGTGCAATACTCTCCGGATCTTCGTTGAGCCGCACAAGTCGAGGGGATTGCAGCTGGTCCTGTTCTGTTACAAACGAAGCCGGATCAGAGTCAATTCCGACAGCGTTTGCGTACACTTCATTGCTGCCGCCATCGATGGCAAAAGCATCCGCAACCAAAGGATTCGCGTAGGTGCCGTTGGCATTGCTTTTCGTCAATACAGGGCTCAATCCGGCACTAACGATTCCCTGCACCGCATCCGGGACAATGTCATCTGCAACAAGTCCGATGTCGGATCTCAAAACATCCGTACCCAGGTCACCAACAAAGTTATTGCCGAGTGATGATACAAGGCCATCAATGTTTGGATTCTCACCAGCCGTATTTTGGTCAATAATCGTATTGCCGAACTGCGGTTGCGCGGTTGTCTCTGAGAAGATTCCGCCACCCACGGATTCTGCGTGGTTGAAGGCGATTGTTGCGTTCACAGCGTTAAAGACAGCGGCTGGCACGACGGGACGAATTGCCGTATTCACCGCCGAAGCCAGAACTTCGTTGTAGACTCCACCGCCACGAGAAACGGCGAAGTTCGACGAGATTGTCACATTCAGCACATCGACCTGGCCATGGTTGAAGATACCACCACCTCGTGAGCCGGCGACATTGCTTGAGATGGAACTTCTCACTGCATCAACTGTGCCGAGGTTGTAGATACCACCACCCTGGTTGTAGGCTTCGTTTTCAACGACATTCACGTCCGTCAAGCGGACAATTGCTGCCGACCCGGCGGTAACCCCTGATGACGTCTCGCTGCCTTCGATAAAGATACCGGCACCGTCATAAGCCTCTCCTCCCTGAATGGTCAGGTTCTCAAGCACTAATTCTACGCCGGGAAAGACATGAAACACCCGGTCGATCTGGTTGCCATCGATGATTGTGTCAGACGCTCTTGCACCGCGTCCGCGAATAGTCAGCGTTTCCAGAATATCCAGGTCGCCGCTTAAGCCGTCATCTTCGAATCGATCTGCAAGGCTCAAAGTGTATGTGCCAGCTGCCAGTTCAATGACGTCGTTTCCGGGGTTCGCATTTGCTTCGTTAATTGCGGCTCGCAGAGAACGCTGCCCATTGACATCAGCGATGTCCATATCACCGGGAATGTTGTCTGTGGTATCCCCGGTGAAGTTGATCGTATTGTTCAGTACCCACGATTCGGTCTCTAAGCCTGTCACCAGCAGCGGGGCCTGGTCTGTGTCGACAATGTTCGAGCCCGTGACAATCAAACTGAATTCGTAGCTGCCCGCTTCATTGGTTAGCTCAGCAAGATTTGTGATTTCGTATGTTTGCAGGTCGATCTGGTTTACCAGAATTCCTGAGGTATCCTGTACGATTGTGTTTTTCGTAAGCTGAAAATCTGTTCTGTCGACGCCGAATACATCTTCGTCGAATCGCACAGTAATAGAATTGACAGCTGTGCTCACGGGATCAGGAGAAATATTCGTAATGCTCTCCAGCGATGGGTTCTGTCCGGCAACAGATTGAGCTGCGAGAATTCCCGGACTGCTCGCCGCCTGGACCAGAATTGGGGCAGCAGCGGCTGGATCCGCGGCCAGCACTGGACTTGGTCCAACGGGAGCATCGATCGATAGTGTGTAACTACGGACGGTCCCATAGACAAAGTTCTTGCCATCGGCTGCAAAGGGGTCGTCGTTTGAGTCTTCTGCACTCAATACTTCGATGATGTACTGTGTGCCAGCGGTGACGCCTACCGTTATCAACCCGGAAGAATTCGGAGCCACATTTGTTCTCAACGGAACACCGTTGGCGGCCTGGACCAGGGGAACTTCGCTGCTGTTTTCGTCTTCATCGACTTCATAGATCAGGAAACTCAGAAAGTCGCCCAGTGCATCGGTTTGAGCAAGGTTGACTTCCAGGGCTCCGGTCCCTGCAGCGAGGAAGGTGTAGTAGTCGCGATCTCCCTTGCGTTCAATATTCAGATTGCCGTTGGTGGCAAGGCTGTTGAC
>CAYZYB010001045.1:0-2515 GCA_964481505.1 uncultured Planctomycetaceae bacterium
GTTTCGATCTTTGGTCGTAAAACGGATGTCTTCCGGGGAATAGTCTTTGTGGTTTTCGCCCTGCCGTCCTGTTTTAATTTCGAGCGGTCCTTCCCCATACACTTTCCACGGTCGAGTTCCGTAAATGCCTTCACCATTGACCTTTAGAAATGCGCCCATCGTCGTGAGGTAGGCCGCCTGGTTTTCGGGCAGAGTGCCATCGCCGCGAAGTGCGACATTCATCATCACGATCCCGTTCTTGCTGATTGCATCCACGGCATTACCGATCATCACCGGAATCGACATCCGGTTGACGGCGTTCCTGCGATAGAACCAACCGCCGGAAACATCCGTCGCCCACATCCAGGGTTCTGGCTGAATTTCTCCCGAACTTCCGCGTTCAAGGTTGTATGTAAACGCCGCTCGATTCAAATTGCCGTTCTTGCAGGAGAAGACGACCGTTTGTTGGCCCCCGTTTTCCTGCAGATCTCGATTGATGAAGGAAGAGAACAGCTTCACGCCAAGTGCTTTGCCTCGCGTCGGCTTTTCGTCTGGAAAAGGCGCGTCGTTGTTGAACATATCGGGGTCGTACCTGTCGATGATTTCCCAACAGCGTGCGTACCAGTGTTCGTTCCAGGTGTCCTGAACCGGATACAATTTTGGATCAAAGTCCATATTGAACAGCTTCGACGCCAGTGTGCCTTCTTTCTGATATTGTCGTGCGGTCTTGAAAAAACGCGGGGACCAATAGAGATGCGTCGACACGCCGAACTTCAGCCCATGTTTGTGTGCCGCGTTCTTCCACTCCTTCAACGTGTCACGTTTTGGTCCCATGTCGACAGAGTTCCATGGGTGAGACGAGTCATACATGTCGAAGTTATCGTGATGGCAGGCCACCGGCATGACGAAACGAGCGCCGTTCACTTTGAAGAACTTCACGAGTGCTTCGGGATCCCACTTTTCGCCTTTGAACAGCGGAACAAGATCTTCATAGCCGAACTCTGATGGCGGCCCATAACGTTGCGTATGGAAATCCGTCAAACCCTGAGTCATCTTTGCCTGCCCCGGAGTTTCACCTTCCATCGCACCATACATCCGGCGTCCGTAGTGCGAACCATCGTTGGGACGGTTTTCATCCGTTGCCGATGGAATGCCCCAGTGAGCCCAGACGCCAATTTTTCCATCCTGAAACCACTGCGGTGCCTGATAGTGGTCTGCCATCGACTCCCAGGTCGCGTCGACCGAGTCATGCGCCGGACGAGTTTCCTCAGCAGCGGCGAAGCCAGCGATCAGGCCCAGCGCGATACAAACTTCAACCGATTTTGTAGCCATTCTTTTTTTGCTCACCGATGGTTTCCAGACACCTGCAATGTCCCGGGCGTTCGGCTGAACCAGTGCCTTTGCCGCCCACATTAAGAGACTTACAGCTGAATAAAACCGCGGTTTGCGTCATCCTGCTAACGATTTGCGACATATCGCAGGGGTTGCTGCGGAAAAGTTTCGCCCAACAAAAGCAACCTAACATCCAACTGCTGAAGTTGCGGTTTTGCGTCAGGCGTTGTGTCTGGTAACCCGAAGCGTCAGCGAGCCAGAGGCACTTCAAGGGACAGCCAGGATTGAGTTCCCCTCGTTCTCCCGGATCGCGTTACGACTGACGGGCACTCATGATCAAGCTTCGTTCCAGCACCGATCCACTCCAGTGCTTTTCCAGCCGCGAGCGTTGTTTTCTACTTGTTCTCCAGATCAAAGCGTTCGATGAAAGGTAACGACTTCCCATTCTTTCCGATGTGCACGCCCCACTTGATTTGTTCGCCTTTACCGCTGTCGATAAACGCTGCCGGACGATACGCGCCTGGTGCATGAGGCGATCTCACAACATTGTGAGTCCTGGTGAATTTCAAGCCGTCTTCGGAATACATCAGCGAACGCTTGATCGCCTTCGGTCCGGTCGTCCCAATCATTGCAGCCACTCCGGTACCTTGTGGCCAGACAAGCACTTCGTGGTTACCGGGGATGACGGGATTGCCGCTAAATTTCACGTACGGCCCTTCCGGTTTGTCGGCAATCGCGAGGCCCATTTGGGTATGTGCCGGACTCTTACCAAGCGGACGACCTTTGTAGTAGAACAGGAACTTGCCATCACGCACGATCAAGCAGGCATCGTCGACGAGGTGACTGTCAAACTGATCTTTGTCGTTGCTATTGGTGAGCGCTGGATTGGTTGCGAGCTTCTTCCATGGACCGTCAGGAGAATCGGCAACAGCGATGCCAATTTTTGAATCGGGGCCTTTTCCCTTTCCGGGATAGAACGAAACACCCGTGTAAAAAAGCCAGTAGCGTCCTTTGGCAACCAGAATGTTTGGGGTGAAGACGCTTTGTCCTTCCCAACTTCCTTTCTCACCGCGAGCGATCGCTTCACCTTGTTCGATCCAGTTGTGTCCGTCGGTTGAAGTCGCGTACCAAACGGTGCCGTTGTAGCCTCCGGACTCCGCGCCCTTCGTGTACCAAACGTAATACTGATCGCCGACTTTGATAA
>CAYZYB010001046.1:0-2515 GCA_964481505.1 uncultured Planctomycetaceae bacterium
CAATAGTAATCATATCACGAATTCGCCCGGACTTTGCCGTGGCGTTCATCGTCATCGTCAGCTTGTATTTCACCTGCCCATTCACTCGCTGACCGACTGGTTCGAGCGTTGCTTTGAGATGCTTATTGGTGATAAGGATGTTCTCGATATCCCAATCCGACCGACCTGCATAGGCGATATCGACAACGGCTTTACCCTCTGAGCCCGCTTCGATGTTACCAAACTGAACGAGTCCTGGAGTAAAGACAACGTCGGTCCGAATATAGGCAGTAACCGGCACCCGAACCTCAGTCCGCCGCGGGGCACTGAATTTAATAATGACGTTCGAGTCTTTTCGCTGCCGGAAATTTCGAGTGTTCATCTGGACAGAAATGATCGCAGTTTGACCAGGCTGAATCACGGTGCGATCAATCTTCGCTCGAGCACACGAGCACGACGTTTTGACTTCAGCAATATGATATGGCTGCTGATGAACGTTGCGAATTTCAATGTACTTCGGAACTTCAGACCCCGTCGCGATGACGCCGAAGTCCACCTTCTTTGTGGACAACATCTGATCTGTGAACTGATCTCCGACAGCCACTTCAGACACGAACACAATGCAGAAAAGGGATACGGCTTGTTGAATTTTCGACATAGTCATAATTCCAGCTCAGCGGAGGCAATCAAATTCTGCCCCACCTTTATTTTCAATCAATTCAAACGAAATCAGAGTGACACTTCTCACACGACGAACTGAATAAGTGTCGTGGACTTTCAACAACCGCAAATTCTATTCCGCAGAACAGCCGGATCTGGTTATTGAGCCAAAGCCAAAAACAGCAGATTCTGTGACTCATTGCCCCGTGATCTTGCGGCCTGCCACAAGAGAAGGCCCGAAATCTGCACCGTCCGCATTACTTTGTGGCTCATCGTCCCCTCCCTGTAAATCACGTTAGGAGGAATGCCCCGCAGTGTCAATCCGCACTATTCGCAGAGAGTCCTGCCACCATGGCAATGACAACCGAACCATCTTTACCCAGATCACCCGGGACACACACCTTGAAAAATGTAGAACCGACAGAATTGACATAATCGGCACAAGCCGGACCACCCGTCTGTTGACCATTGTATCGACTAAGACCGCAAATAACGGGTTATCCGCACTAGAGAACCGACGGGATATAGGAAAAAACTTGCGGAATCTCAGCGATGACCAATAGTGTCAACAACTCACGGAATCCCCTTTATGAACTCATCACGAACAACCCTCGCCCTGCTATGCGGCATTGCGGCCATCATCCTCGCATGGGCGACCGGTAATCTTCCGAATGGAAGCTCCCCGGCAAATCCAGCCTACACGGCTCAAGCGACGGGGCATTCTACGCTCGGAGAGCGCGGCAAATCCACTATTGAAAATGGCAACTTCAGGCAAAACTCTGAATACCAAATCGATCCGGAAGTTCAACGACGTCTAAATGAACTGGCGGAAAAAACGACCACAAGCCCGACCGGGAGTACAAGTATAGATCCCCTGAACGTGGCGGCTGGTAAGCCAGCATTCGAAAACACGGGAAACAACGGCCTGAGTTTCGGAACCCCAAAGACTCTGCAGAACTCGTCAGCCGTCGCCTCATCAAAGACACCGGCCGTCCAACGCAATTCGAAGCCGATTCGCCATAAGGCACCACTGCACAACGAAATGGTGACGCCTGGTAATTTCGAATATCTGGGAGCGTTTCGACCACCGCATTTCGACGCCAATAAGAAGCCATTTTCCTGGGGCGGCTGGGGCATTGCATTCCGACCGGGCGGAGATCCCAATTCACCGAAGGACGGCTTCCCTGGATCGCTCTACATGGTGGGCGCACGGTCACATCAATATGTCGCCGAACTTAAAATCCCACGCCCCTACATTTCTCCTAAGAAGAGCCTTGCCGAATTGCCCGTGGCCGAGCTTATTCAGCAATTTGGCGACATCACCGGTGGCGGTCGCGAGCGACTGACGGCCGGTTCCTCCGAGCCTTTTGAAATCGGTGGGATGCAATTCGTGAACGACCGTCTGCACTGGACGCTCTATCGGTACTACAACGTTGAGACCATTGATTATCCATCACACGCCGTTTCTTCACCGATTGTTTCGCGTCCGATGCCGGAAGGACTTTGGCATCTCGGCCCAATGAATTCGGGGCGGTCTGTCTGGCATTCCTACAAACATGGTGGCTATATCTTCGACGTTCCGGAAGTCGTGGCGAAAGCATGGTTTGGCGGACGAAACCTGATTTCCGGTCTGCAGATTGCGACCGGACTCAACATCGCCAGCCACGGCCCGGCGATGTACGCATATCGCCTACCGCCAGCGGGAACCCCAAGCGGCGCTTCGATCGACGCCTTGCCACTGGTGTACAACGACATGGAACGGCCCGCACCGGACTTCCATCCGGCAGACCGCTGGACGGGCGGCGCATGGCTGACCCTGGGCAATAAACACTCTGTCGTCATTGTCGGCCGAAAGTCACTGGGCCCGGTCTACTAC
>CAYZYB010001047.1:0-2513 GCA_964481505.1 uncultured Planctomycetaceae bacterium
GCAGGACACTCCAAATCGGCAGGTCATTCTCATCACCGACGGACTTCCGACCGCTCACTTCGATGCCAGTGATCTCTACATGCTGTATCCGCCTGATCCCGAAACAGAAAAGGCGACCATGCGAGAAGGAATGTTGTGTCATCGTGAAGATGTCACCATCAACATCTTTCTGCTTCCCAGCTGGTCGCAATCTCACGAAGACGTCCAGTTCGCTCACCGCCTGGCCGAAAGCACGGGTGGCCGCGTCTTCTTCACCGCCGGAAAAGACCTCGATCGCTACGTCGTCTGGGACTACGTCAACAACCGCCGCGAAATCATTTAGCCGGGAGCCCCGGCGGGCGATGGCGTGGGGCGATGGGTTACTGCGACAGTGGGGGTCCGCCGCCGAGGGAGGTGAATGGGCGTGTGTGGGGCGATTGACGGTGGGTGTGGTCGCAAATTGTTGCGTTTGGAATGGGTGGCGTGGGTTGGACTGAGCTTTCGAAGGAAACCCTGGGGTTTCGCTTGTGCTTCGCTCGGATGCGGGCCGCGTTTTCCAGCTTCGCAACGTTTTGCTGCGACACCCATTGACGGTTGCTGGCTTGACTATTGATACCGGTTTGGCATTCAGTAGCATATTGCCATGACTAAAGAAGAATTTAACGAATGGTTGACGGAACGTGTCGAGACGCAGACGAAGCTCACGATTGGTGCCGTCGTGGCAATGGTTGGACTTGGCCTGCTGGCGTTCGTAATTCAGGGCGGCCTGATGGCAGCGATCCTGTCGCTGAATGTCGGATGGACGATTGCCATTCTGATTGTCTTCGCCATTTTTGGTGCGATGTACTACTACGTACACATGATGGCTCCAAAGAAGCACTGCGATTCGCGGCACAAGATCGACCTGAAGAAGAAAAAGACAAAGATCCGTCTGGCACCGACGATTGCCAATTCCTGGAGTTTCGCACTGGGCAGCATCGATACGGATCAGTCGATTTTTGAACGCATCTTTGGAATCATGATGATCGTTCCTCGCATGTTCTGGACGGCTCGGTATCTCCACAAACGGGCTGGAGAAGTTCGAGACATCGATGTGTCAGCATGCAGTAAGGTTTTGCGCATGGCCTTGCAGAAAGCAGAACGAGTCAGCGTGAACGAGATCGAAGAGAAGTACGAAAGTATGGAGATCCTGAAGACCATGCGACAGGTGTCGCTCATCGAAGGCGTTGTGTTTCTGACCAAAAAGGGCGTTGGCCTGAGTTTGGCGAGCCGGATGAAAGAAGATCTCGCAGAATTCCTCAACCGAGGGAAAGAGAAGCCGGAAGACGACTCACCACGATACGACGTGGTGATACCGGAGTAAATTCCGACGGGTCAACTCGCGGCGACCAGTTCTTCGATCGTTTTTCGCAACAGTTCATCGCCTCCGAACTGCATACCGCGTCCTTTGAGTTTGTCGCTGACGATCTGGTGCTTCGGCTGCGATTGTTCGCCGGTGATTTCCGAATTCGAACCCGACAGCTCTTTGGTCATCGTGGCAACGTCATAGTTGGAAACGTAGCGGTCATAGCAACTGTAGACTTCTCCTGCATTGTCGTTTGAATGCAGCAGAATGTCGGTCGCTTCTGCGACGTCCATCGCGTGAACTTCTTTGCCGCCGCCCTTGCATTCGACGGTTTCCCCTTTGACGACCTGTTGCACCAGGTCAAACCATTTGCTCCGTTCTGGTTGATGGTGCAGTCCGTAGACGCCGGTCGGTCGCAATGCGACGATTGGAAATCCGATACCGAATCCATAGCTGTGGACGAATTGTTCGACGGCCGCCTTATGGGCGCCGTAGTGCGTCGACATCCACAGTGGGTGAGTCTCGTCCAGGGGACGGTTGTCGAGAATTTTGTCGTGAACAGCACAGGTCGAAATGTAGACGAACTTTTGAATGCCGGCTTTGCGAGCCGCTTCGATCAGTTCGATCGTGCCAACAACATTTTTCTGGACGAACTCGGTGACTTCCGTTTTGTCGTTTTGAAACGAGTCACCCGTACGATGCAGGCCGGAATGTACCACGGCATCGCAGCCTTCCAGTAAATCTTCGCAGGCCTGTGAGTTCCCCAGTTCACCTGGCGTCCATTCCAGCACAGAATCTGCTGATTCTGGTTCATAACAATTGGATTCTGAACGAAACCAACAGCGGCACGAGTTGCCAACGGAGTGCATCTTTCGCACGATATAGCGTCCGACAAACCCTGTCGCACCAGTAATGGCCACCTTCATAGTTTTGAATCCAACGAAAAATCAGCAATGGAAATTGATTGTCAATCCGTCAAAGCGAAGCTCGACGCAAAAGAGGATTTTGTATTTATCGACTGTCGCGAACAGAAGGAATACGACCTTGTCAAAATTGAGGGCGCCACGCTAATTCCGATGAGTGAAATTCAGGCTCGCGTGACGGAACTGCAACAACACAAAGACAGTGAACTGATTATTCACTGCCATCACGGCGGTCGCAGCCTGAATGTTGCGATGTGGCTCAAGGA
>CAYZYB010001048.1:0-2513 GCA_964481505.1 uncultured Planctomycetaceae bacterium
CAATGTGCAGTACACGCCGCAAATTCTTTGGCCCCCAATGATGTCGTTGAACATTTCGTGCCATGCCAGAATTCGCTTGGGATAACAACGAGCCTCACCGTTGTAGATGACTCCAAACACGACGTTGTCTGGTTCCAGGAATGTTGCCTCTTGAGGCGAAATCATCTTCGGATTATTCAGCGGTGGAATCCCGTCACGTTTAACGCCGCCCCATACGATTTCGTCCAGGCGGATGAGAGCGTTATCGGTCTTCTTGAAGTATGCCGCAAAGCGTTTATCGATCGGTTCATGAATCCGCGCCTTGAACAAAGCGTAGTCGGGCCCCCAGAATGGCTCCTGGCTCCAGATCCACTTGAACCATCGACTGCGATCGTTATTGAAGTCTTGCCTGGACATTTCGCGTCGAAGGTTCGAAATTTTTGTCCGGGTCCAACCGATTCGATGGAAGCGAATCACGTCGGTCAGCAGCAGAGCCGAATCGGACTTCCAGTTTTCGCGAATTTGATCGAGCGAGCTGTCAATGAGCTCCTGGTCGTTCGACAGCAGTCCGAGGTAGGGCCGAATCGATTCCGGCGTTCCATCCAAATTGACCTGCGGACTCTGCGATTGTTTCGGTTCCCGTTCCGAATTTATCCACCATAACGAGACCCCAATGCCGACACTGAGGGCGACATACACAAGAGTTCTGGTCATTGAAAATCCAAATGGAAGAGGAAATAGGTGGGGCTCCATTTGGGAGACGAGGCCAGAGACGAAGATCTTACCAATATTGAATCGAATTTGGCCGCGGTGCTACGCGGGCGTGCAGGGTGGCTCTCTTTTCGTTTTTGGAGTGCGCGTAGTCTTGTTCGAATTTAGCGGAGTAAAGTTTCGGAAGTGCTACCAGAAACGATGGGCTCAGACAGATTTGGTGTCGCAGCGGTCTGATTTGATCCACAATCAGTAGCGATAGTCGGCGCCGTCGCGGCTTCTTTGGCAGCTGGTTTCGAGTTCCTCCAACTGCTTTTGCAGATGTGCCGTCTGGTCTGCGAACTCTGTGGATAGGTCATGTTCTTCGTGCGGGTCCTTCGCGATGTTGAACAGTCGCACTCGGCCATTCTTCTTTGCTTCCTGCAGCAGTTTCCAGTCTCCGGAAATGATGGCTTTGCCGTCGACTCCTTTGTGCAGTCGGCGATAACCGAAGAACAGACTGCGGTCTCGCTGGCTGACTTCGCCGTGAATCACCGGCATCAAATTGATGCCGTCAATGGGGCGAGACGTTTTCTCCGCGAACGAATCGCCGACGATGGATGCGATAGTTGGCAGGAAATCCACGGTGCTGCAGCGCACGTCTGTCGAATTTCCTTTGGGAATCACGCCTGGCCATTCTGCACAGGCTGGAACGAGAACCCCACCTTCGTACATCGTGTGCTTATGACCTTTGAATGGCCCGGCAGATGCGACGCCTTTTTTGGCATGCCCATCTGATGGACCGTTGTCGCTGCAAAAGAAAACCGCAGTCTCCTTTTCAATGCCGAGCTCACGCAGTTTGGTTCTGAGTCGACCAATCTGCTCGTCCATCGCCGTGATGCAGCCGTAGTAGTTCTTTCGATCCTTCCCGGCATCGGGATAGAGGGCTCGATATCTGTCACCGGCAACAACCGGTTCGTGAGGAGCATGAAACCAGACTGTCGCAAAAAACGGTTTGGCTTTGTTCGCTTCGATAAACGGAACCACACGATCCATGATGATACGACTGTCGTCATCAGACAGGTTGTCTTTTACTTCGTGGCCATTCTGCACGTAAGGAAAACCGCCTTTCCACGGACCGCCCGGTTCGCCGCCCCAACTGTCCCAGTCATCAGGTGTGATCGTCGGGTTCCATGTCGGCACGGCGCTGGTGGTGGCGAAGTACTCGTCGAATCCATGATGCGACGGCGGAGAATAGAAACCTCGCGTGCCAACATCATTGTGCTTCACCCAGCCGATATGCCATTTGCCGAACATGCCCGTCGCATAGTTTCGCTTTTTCAGCATTTCCGCGATCGTGACTTCTCCGACGCGCATTCCACCGGTGTGAGCGGCCAGGATGCCAAAGCGAAACGGATAACGGCCGGTCAGGCAACTTCCCCGCGTCGGCGAACAAAGCGGAGCGGCAGCATAGAAACGGTTGAAGCGAATTCCGGAGGCCGCCATTTCATCCAGGTGAGGCGTTTTGATGCGATCGTTGCCGTTGAAGCCAACATCACCCCACCCCTGGTCATCGCTCATCACAAGAATGACGTTTGGCGAACCTGCTTTTCGTGCAGCGGGCTTTGCTGTTTGAATTGGCACGCCCTGCGGCTTTGGCATCTTCCTGTTAATACCGACAGTGGCAACAGAAAAGCTGACGCCGACATCACCTGGCTGAAGAGGGTGCAGAGAAATACGCCCCCGTGCTCCGGCAACTTCGTCAGCACCGATGTCTCTGGCATCTTCCGGTCGTGTCTGGCCATCAATGTCGTTGACGATGGTAACGCTGATGTTGGCTCCAA
>CAYZYB010001049.1:0-2511 GCA_964481505.1 uncultured Planctomycetaceae bacterium
ACTCAGTACTGTTCGATTCTGGGAATTCAGGAGCAGTTCAATAGTCAGGAATTGGTTCGAGCGGCTTACACCCTGACAACCTATGTTCGAGACCTGATCGATGACGTTCAGGCTCAGCCGATGCCGCGAAACAAAGCTCGGCAGCTGATGCGAGACCATGGGAATCTGAGTCAGAAGACGGAATACTTTGCCAGCCTGGTGTCGCAGGGAAGCCGCTATCAAACGGTGCTGAATGAATATCAGGACGTTTACAAGACCTGGGCAGAGGTCGAAGGAGGGTTGTCTGATTTCAGCGGGCATTCGATCGCTCGCAGTCTACGGCGAATCCGTGATTCGCATCAGACGATTCATCAATTGCTGCGACTTGAGATAGGGCTGGACAAGGGCCACGTGCTGAATCTTGTTCATGAAGTCGATCATCAGGTCACGGAACTTTTCCGCACGATAACGCTGGACCAACTGATGGCATTGCCGGATGGCGGAGCCGTTCCGGATGCTGCTGATGCTTTGTTGGGGACGATTCAGAACATCGACGATCATGTTCACCGCGACGAAAGCCCTCAGGCGATCGGTGAGGCATGGGTGTATGCAGATGAAGCATGGAAGGAGTTCGCTTTTTACGTCTCGCCTTTGCGGGCTGGAGCCGTGGCTGTCAAGGTGAAAGCAATTGCCGCAACGATGCGATCGTTGCAGCAGACGCTGGGCGTCACTGTTCAGTACGACCGTCAGGCACTGGTGCAAAACGCTTCAACCCTGGAAAACCTTGCCGTGCGACTCGTGACCACAATTCGACGCTGGCAGGCACGCCCGGGACAGCATGATCGCACGCTGGTTGCAAAGGCTCAGCAAATGGTTGAGAAGTTGAATTACATCGAGCAGGTTTTGGCTGCCGGAAACCATGCTGGTCATCACCGTGGACACTGCGACGAAGCCATTGCACTTTGGCAGCAGATCCGACCTGCGATCAAAACCTGCGAAACCGACGAGCGCGGACAATTCGACCATATTGCGGCGACGTTGACTCCCGAATTGATTCGGCTCCGGACGATGTTGGATGAGTGACGTTTTAGCTGATGTTGATAGCCGCGAGGCAATGAAAGTTCGGTTGTTGACTTTCGATTGGCTGCCGTTCACGGATGACCTGTCTGCCTCAGAAACGCTCTTCGAAGCCATGGACGAGCTTTCGGCGGAGTCCGTTTTCTTTGAGTCTCACTATCTTCAGTCGCAGGGGCCAGGCGGTATTTTGAGTCGCCTGCCATCAGGGCTGGAGGGACGGTTCTTTCTTGTACGTGGCGCTTCGGAAGAAGGTCGCACAGAGATTTCGGCATTCGGCAGTCTGTCAGCGATACTGCAGTGCGAGACGACGGTCCCGTCGGAGGGGCGTTTCAGTGATACTACGGGTCTGTTGCGGAAAACGGCAGAGGATCCTTTTTGCTGGCTCCACTTCAAAGAAGAGAGTGAGGCTGATATCACTGCGGCATTCAGTGCAGCCTTATCGTTGATGCGGGAAATGCGCGAGCAAAATTGTATTGTGCTGGTAACTGCATTGAATGGGCGGAAGGGCGATTTATCGCGGTTTGACTCCAGTCTTCCGGAGTCGTTGATTCACGCTCCGCTGTGGTTGCTGGGGTTTGATCAGCTCGGTCGCTGCCAACCTTTGACTGGCAGCTTCGATATCGGGTGTACCATTCGTGATTTGCTGCAGATGGAATTTCCCGCCAGTGCGCCGGACGATTCCCTTCCTAAACGCGCCCCGCTGAGTCTCTGGGGTATAGCAGGCGACCTCGCGCGTGGCCTCGAACGGGAACTGCCGATTGAAGCCGAAGGGATTTCGGCCATTCGATCTGATCAGTTTCTGCTGGTGCAGAGACCCGGTGAAGTCGGTGAGGAAAGCAGTGTCTTCCTCTATGCAAAGCCGGAAGACGTTTGGAACGTAAACAACGTTGCCGCCGAATACCGTGAAGCCGTCGAGAAAATGTCTCAATATTCGACCTGATTTTCTGTGGGTTTGCCGTTCCTGCGAGTCTTTGGACGGGGTCTGTTTCAGACCGTTTTTCCGTTGTTGTTTCGAAACGTTTCGTTTCGAGAGGTCAACATGCCGGAAAAACCTGTCCCGGTCAATGATTAGGTTTTGTTCTTTTTTTGCAACGGCTACACGGCAAAACTCATACTTTTTGGTCTGGCCTCGTGTGTTGTGCAACAACTTCGATTCTGATTGAAATGGCTGTATCGATTAAGCCGGGATGTTGCTTTTTTTATTCATCGAATGATGCCAAAAGACAACAAATCGTTTGCATCGGCGTAATTCCGTTTCGCGTGATGCGTAATTCAGAATTGTTAACGAAATGGCTGTCGCCTCCCTTTTGGCGCGGAAATACTCATGTCTTAAGCACCTGTACTTTTAATAGCTGGGCACCATCTTTCTTTTTTCGGAAGCGGATAGATTTAATGAGTAAAGCACGCAACAACGAGAATCAAAAGATCGAGTCTCTCGAACCTATGATTTTGATG
>CAYZYB010001050.1:0-2507 GCA_964481505.1 uncultured Planctomycetaceae bacterium
AGTTCACGATAGTTGTGGAACGCGCGGCCGTCGCCAGGGCGTTTCCATGAACCGAGGTGAACTTCGTACGCTGAAACGGGAGCTGCCAGCCAATTCGTTTCGGCACGCTGCTTCAGCCAGTCTTCGTCATGCCATTCGAAGTCTCGCAGACCCCAGACAATCGACGCCGTTTCGGGACGAAGCTCTGATGCAAAAGCAACGGGGTCTGCCTTTTCAAGCAGGCGGCCATCCTGGGCGCGAATGGCATACTTGTAGCGAGTTCCAGGCTTCACGCCTTCAAGGAAACCCCACCACACACCAGAGTCGCTGGAGTTCAGCCAATCGCGTTCCGGCGTCCAGCCGTTTCCATCACTGATTACTGAAACTTCTTTGGCATTGGGCGCCCATACCGCAAAGTTGGCGCCTTCATCAACGAGGTGTGCACCAAGGTGTCGGTACAACGTCGTTCGATCAGCAGGTTCATCAAAGGTGCTGGCCATAGGCTCCACGCAAACTTGTGTGTCACGGCGAACTTCAGTTTCTGTACTCACGATACTTTCTTTCCGCTATCTACGAACTTTATCTCGGAGTGCAGGGCCTGCTACGCGGCTCGGCATCGCAATGCGACATTTTTCCCGAAAGGCCACAAAGTGTCCAGACACGTTTAGCTCGTGTCAGAAGCGAGAACGCTGCAAATGCGGGGCAGGTAGACCGGAAAGACGGCTATCGATCTCGCAGTTTTCGGAGCCGGGTGAACAGGCTGCTGAAACCACTTTTGCCACCCTCAATCGCGGCAGTTGCGTCGGGTGAATCAGTCTCCGGCTGTGGCGTAATGGCCAGCCTGGGCGTCTGTGATTCTTCGCTTGATTCAGTGTTAGCAATGGAAATGCTCTCGCCTCCCGCCGCACGCTTGAGTTTGCCGGCGCCGCTGGATCGCGTGACGATTCGCTGGCGAGCCTGCTTCAGAAGACGCGGGGTGTAGACCTTTTCAAGTTCTTCTTCGGATTCTCCAACGAAATCACCGACACGACGGTCGCTCACTAACAACTCGTCTTCATCGAGTGACACATCTTCATCGTCCAAAGTCCCATCGTCGTCGAACGACTCAAGCGGATTTCTTTCGCGCCCTCCCCCGTCCACGCCGTAAGGAAGCGAGTCCGTGTGTTCGGGATCTTCGTCTGCGAGAAGTTCGTCAGCATCGTGGCTGTTGTTCGAGGCGTTGGCGTCAAACGGGACGGTGAGCCATGGCTCGTTAAAGTTTCTGCCAAGCTCTTCAATGGCCGCTTCATCTGCCGGTGGAACGCTGGTGTCCGTCTGCATCGGACCACTGTCCCAGCCATTTTCATCCCCCGATTCTTCCGGTCGTTCATCGAATTCCTGCGGCTCCGGCTCCGGCGGTGTGGCAAGTCGAGGGTCCGGTGGCACGATATCGCTCTGCTCAACGTCAATCAGGCTTTGAATTCTTTCGATAGATTCCTCAAGCCCTTTTCGATCGTCCTGCAGTTGGTCCGTGGCGTCTTCGTCGCCTGTTGGTGGCATGAAGTCCTGGCCAGTCAGTTCGCGAATCATCGCGTGAACATCGTACGACGCCTCTTGCTGAGTGACGTCCACTAACGTGTCCAGGTCCATTAGCAGGTCGGCGTAGTCGCCGTCGAATCTCGACGACGGGATCGTATCTTCCGGAGCAACACCGGCAGTCGAAGGCGGCCACGCGGCGGGCGCAAGCATCGTTGGAATCGCCTCTCTTTGCGTCCGTGGGGAAGGCGTCACTGAGCGACCGAGTTCGCACCAGGTGTAGCGATCGAATACAGGCCGAGAGTTTGGACGATGAGCGATCGTCTCAAACTTTGGAGCTTCTGCGACACTCGGTGTCGATGCAGGCCACGCGCCGGATGGTTCCCAGCGGGAGAAGCCCTGAAGCGAAACATTTTGCACGCTACTGTCGACAATTTGATCACCGATCTCGAGTACTTCAACATCCTGGCTGAGTTCCGCGACTGGCTCGGCGGTGTCCGCTGCGTCTTCCTCCAGAAACCCGTCCGACTCCGCAACGTCGTTGGTTTCGGAGTCAGCATTTGAGGATATTTCTGTATTGAGTCCGTCCAGCATTGCCGTCAGCTTTGCTTCGTTCGCGTAAGCGTCCGGATCTGACGGCGCACTGTCTTCAACTTCGGCAGGCCCCTCTGAGATTTCGACAAAGCCGTCGGCATCGGCAAACGGCTCCGTGTCGTCGCGAAGCTCCGCCCTGAAGTCGTCTACTTCGTCGTGGAAGTCTTCTACGGTTGCTGGCGGATCAACGTCAGCAACTTCATCCTCAGCCTTTATGTCCTCCGAAGAACTGGACGCACTTTCATCTGATGTGTCAGCTTTGGTCTCCATCGAAGTCGTCGTTTCTGCCGCTTCCTGAACTGCTTCGGCCACCGGACGTTGAACAGAGGATGGTGGCGGAGCGCCGATTTCGACAACACCGGGTGTGTCCACCGCTACGGCTGACACGGCAACGGCCGACACCACAGCAGTCGGCACAC
>CAYZYB010001051.1:0-2506 GCA_964481505.1 uncultured Planctomycetaceae bacterium
CCGTAGACAAGGCTATCAACAGGGGCATTTGATTTTATCCATTGGCAAGCTTGTTTCCACGCAGCGAATGTCTCTGCGGTGTAACCTCGTGGAGCAACAGGGCGAATCAGGAAGCCCGCGTAAAGTGTCAACGGCACCAGCAGAAGCACGGCGCCCTTTCGAATTTTATTGGGCAGCAGATTGACAGCCAGTTTTGCGAGGACGAATGACGTGATGATCGGTAGCAGAGCATCAAAGAATCGAAACGGATAGAATTTAAGCAGCATCGCTTTCTGCTGCCAATTCGGTGATTTCAACGCGGGGCCATCGTGCCAGCCAATGGCAACTCCCACCGCCGCAGTCAGTGCTGCCGCCAGGAGCAGCCCAAGCAAGGGCCGCCATGCTCTGCTGTTATGCTTGTCCGCGTCTGGGCTGGTTGGTTTTGCATCAATGCTCTGCCCGCGCTGAAAGCGATTCAGAAGCAACAATCCAATCACGCAAATGCAGCAGAGCACACCCGTATGAATCCATGCTTTTCGAGGAAATGTCGACGGATCCAGATGGTGCGCCAAACGCCAGAAAACCTGAATGTAGTTCGCCTGATTTACTTTCTCTGGGGGCAGAGTTTTCGACTGAAGAACCTTCAGCACCGGCAACAGTCCGGGTAGCGCAAAGAGGAACGAAACAAGAGTGAAAACGCATCCGTTTGACAGGGTTTGCCTAAACCGAGACTTCAACAATTGCTTCGAATCGCCGCTCTTCACCAATCGCAGGATTTCGGTGATCGCGATTCCGATGCAAAACCACAGACCTACCACCGGATGCCATGACACGGCCAATCCTGCCATGATTCCGCTGATTGCATAGTGTGTCTTTTTCGATGTCGACCACGCTTGCAACCAATATGCAACCGCCGCCAGTGCGCAGGCGTAAGCTGGAACTTTACTTTCGAAGCCACCGATCACCCATTCGCCGGAGAAGTTTCCCGTCATGGCAATCAGACAGAAGCAGCAAGCCGAAACGACAATGGAACTCGCCCTGAGTCGCAGTTGCCGTCCGAGTACACTCCAGCCCCACCCCAACAACAGCAAACTAAGCAGGCGGCCAACAAGAATGGCGTTGTGAAACGAAAGCCACTTTGTAAGTGGGCCGACAATTGCAAAGAACACTGCGTGTGCGTCAGCAGATTGCAAAAAGAAATCGGCTTCGCACCAGGCTGGATCAACAAACGAACGAGCTTTGCTCAGATAATGCGGCTCGTTGACGCCAGGGACAGGCACACTCAGCAGCGAAACGCCAAAGAAGACACTACTGACAACGAAACACGTCGCGAGCGACTTATCGCGAGCGACAGTTTTTGACGAACTCTCTTCGGAGTCAGCACGCATTAGAAAATGGCTCGCACGGAGACGAATTTACTTCTTCGTCTTTTTGCCGGACTTTGATTTGGCCTTGGCCGCCTTCTTCGCTTTGGGAGCCGCCTTTTTGCCTTTGGATTTTTGGTCGGCATCACCGCCTCCAAACGCCTTGTCCCAGTTTTCCCAGAATTTAGGGGTGGTTCCTGTGCGAACGATCGGACCGCTCATAAGTTTGAGTGCTTTTTAGGGTTCGGTAGAAAATGTGACCTGCGTCGTGGACGGAGACGAAAATCGTCGCCGGGGCGCGATTGTTTTCGGATGTCCACCCGACGTCAAGTTCAGTCATCGCGATCTGTTGGTATCCGGGCACTTTTCCAAGAAACTGATCGTTGGAAACAGGCTCAACTTGCCTCTGGTTGCTTTTTTCCATTTCGCCAGATAGTTTCAAGCGGTACCGGAGAGCAACAGGAGTGCTCTTTCATCCCACCTCACCAGGTAGAGGCGTCGACGTTCGCTGCGTCTACGGTTTCTCCCTGGAGCCCCGACAAATACAACGTCTTCGAATTCTGCTGACAGTCCGGAAATTTCAATGCATTCATTCTTAACTCGTTGCCTGTTGACTTCGTGCGTCCTCTCATCGATCTGCCTGCCCGCGTTTTCGGCGGACGCTCGACCAAATATCGTGTTCATCTTTACCGATGACCACGCCGCTCATGCGATGAGTTGCTACGGCTCAAAGATCAACAGCACGCCGAACCTCGACCGTATTGCCTATGAGGGCATGTTATTTACCAATTGTTTCTGTACGAACTCCATCTGCGGTCCAAGTCGCGCTGTTATTCAAACGGGTAAGCACAGCCATTTGAACGGCTTTATCCGAAACGGAAACCGCTTCGACGGTTCGCAGCAAACATTTCCGAAGCTGCTGCAAAAGGTTGGTTATCAGACTGCGATTGTCGGAAAATGGCACCTCGCGTCGGCACCTCAGGGCTTCGATTATTCTGAAGTGCTGAAAGGGCAGGGGCCGTACTACAACCCACCCATGCTGCTGAACGGGAATCCGAAACCAGTGCAGCACACCGGCTACACAACAGACATCATCACTGACCTGGCCTTGAACTGGCTCAAACAGGAACGCGACAGCGACAAGCCGTTCATGCTGATGTACC
>CAYZYB010001052.1:0-2500 GCA_964481505.1 uncultured Planctomycetaceae bacterium
CGTATGTCACCCTCGATGGCAACGATGTTGTCTTCCACCGTGTGGACTACGATATCGACAAGACGGCCAACAAGATCTACGACATCCCTGAACTCGACAACTTCCTCGGCGACCGCTTGAGAGAAGGTCGGTAACTACTGCTGCTGCGGCGTAAGCAGTGATGGATGATAACCACGGCCCAACGACGTGAGATCTCGCACCGACTTGATGACCGGCGGATAGACAGTGTTGTCGATGGTCGCTTCCAACCTCGTTGTCGGACCGCCTTCGTCGAAGTGCCCAACAGCTTGCAGGCGGTAAACGTCACCACCGGTGGTGATATACGGCCCCAATGCTCGCAGTTCTTCCAGCTCCACGATTCCTTCTGCCAAAATCCAGGCCGCCGTGTTTCGACGAGCCAGGATATTCGATGACGCACTTCCCAGTTCGACTGGAGGACGTGCTGAGAAAATCGCGTCGGCTGTTGTTTCAGACAGGCCAACGGTAGACAACACAGCCAGCAGAACTTCTCGCCGGGCCCCGTTGATATTCACTCGCCCAGGAATCGCTGCGTCATCCGTCGTTGTAAAGGCTTTCTCGAGATCCGGCAGAATGTTCAGCAGCGTGTTCGTGTCGTTGGGCCACGGACTGGGGAAAATTTCCGTTGTCCCATCGAGCATTTGCACATCGAGCGTATCGCGACCAATGAGGTCGTAGATCGAATTCAACGGAAACGTGGGAACAATAGCCAGGTTGATTCCTTCGCGAGATATCTTTCCTGTGACGTCGCCAGGCTGTCCCGGCACCGGTTCCTGGCCTTCCGCTCCGGCAAGGCGGAATCCAACCACATACATTGCCGCTTCTGTGCCGAACTCTTCCTCAACGGCGTCGAACAGCTCCGTCATTTCGTTGCCATTGAGATTGATTTTGTCTTCGCCGTCGGAAGTCGTGTTTCTTTCCAGGCTGCTGACTGTGAGGTACGACTGCCAGCCGAGTTCGAAGATGCCGTCTTCATTGACGTCTTCGCCTTCGTCTAAAATCCCATTATGGTTGGCGTCTTCCCCGTAAAACAGATCGGGCGTCACGCCCTGAATTTTCAGCAGTTCGTCGATCGATTCCATGTTGCCGTTGCGACATTCATACGGTACCGCCAGCGTCGCATAGTCGTTGGCTTCAGCGCCTCCAGGCCGACGATCTTCGTCTGAATCCAGCCAATCCAGAATGGCGTCGACAATGTCATCGGTCATATTCGGAATGTAGGCCATGGCGTTGTAGGCCAGCCCCAGACGTTCCTCTTCCGGAAGGTCTTCCTCGCTCTGATCCAGCGTCAGCAGCGTGTTGACATTGAATTTTGAATTTTCATTCCCCAGGCCAAACCGAATATCACCGGTGTCAGTGTTGGTTTCGTTAAAGGTTAACACCGTACATCGCACGGTTGCTCGAGCATTCGGAGAATCCTGGAGGATGATGCCACGAAAAACATCCGGGTCGTTGTACAGATTGATCGTGTCATCAGCATCACGTTCCATAACTCGCGTCGCGGCGAATTCTATTGCCGATTCCGCAGCAGCTCGAGCCGTTAGGTCGCGCCCGCCCATCGAAGCGGCCTGATATTCGACCAGCATGGTTCCGGAATAGTTGTAAGCCGCCAGTGCCAGCAGAACCACTGTCACGGTGACAACCGCCAGCACAAAACCTCGCCGCGGACGGCTTGCGTGGTCTGTTTCCTGAAGTCGCTGTTTCATGATTATTCCAATCCCACGTAAGGCTCGGCAACAGGAACGGGCACGACCAGACGGTGGACTGTTTCGTCTAGATATCCGGGGATCTCTTCCGGTGTTCGCTCTTCAGTGTCAGGAAGAACGGTTCGCAAAGTCAGTTCGATAACGACAGCCAGCGGCATTTTTCCGAGCTGTGTGCTGTCCCATTCTTCGAGTTCATCGACACCATCAAAGTAGGTGAATCGGATCGCCCCCACTTCGCGAGCCAGCATGTCAGACGCGTTTAGCTGCATGTCGAAGTCGCTGTCCGAAATCGAATTGCTCAAGCCCAGCAGATCGCCCGTCATTTTTGCCAGCCCAGCCACGCCGTTTTCGGATTCCTGCGTCTGGGATGCCTGATCCGCCATCATCCCGGAAAGCACACCGCCGCCTTCTTCGGCAAGAAAGTAACGAATGATCATGGCGTCGCTGCTGCGCTGGGCGGGGTCAGTAAGCTCCTGAGCACTCACGTATTCCTGATTGCGATCCGGGCGGCTGATGTACAACACAAGGTCAGTGTCGCTGCCAAGCAGGCCATCGCTGTATGATGACATCGCCGTATCAACATCGACAGACTCAAGGTCGTCCAACGCCAGATCGTCTTCCGATTCCAGCTCGGTCGATTCCGTGGGCACAAACCTGCAGGACTGAATGTCTCGAGCCATCTGTCGCAGCAACGCTCTGGCGATTTGAGCTCGTTCGATTTCGTCGTAACTTTCAACAGCCGAAGTCCAATACACGGACATCGCAGTGTACAAAGC
>CAYZYB010001053.1:0-2499 GCA_964481505.1 uncultured Planctomycetaceae bacterium
ACCCAGCAGTACTTCGGCGCTTTGCCTCGACCGACGCGAGAACTGAATCAGACCTACACCGAAGAACCGGCTCAGGACGGTGATCGCATGGTCAATCTGCGCCGTGTTGGCGAAGTTCCAATGGCTGGCGTTACGTACCACATTCCAGCAGGCGCTCATCCGGACTTTGCCGCTGTGGATGTGTTGGCGACGTTGATGTCCAGTGAGCCGTCCGGGCGACTGTACGATTCTCTTGTCAAAAAACGGCAGGCCGCTGCTGTGTTTGGGTTCACGTTTTCGCTGCACGATCCAGGCATTGTGTTGTTCGGAGCTCAGGCGGCACAGGGTATCGACGCTTCCAGCCTGTTGCAGGATTTGATCGATGTCGCCGAAGGCGGTGCCAGTAAAAAAATAACCGAAAAAGAAGTCGAACGAGCCAAGCAGGAATTGCTGAAGAAGCGCGAACTTAGCGTAGCCGATTCTCGTGGCATCGCGGTTTCACTCAGCGACTGGTCGGCTCAGGGTGACTGGCGACTGTTCTTTTTGTATCGCGATCGCCTGGAAAAAGTGACTGTCGAAGACGTTCAGCGCGTTGCCGAGACCTACCTCATTCGCAACAACCGCACGGCAGGTTTGTTTGATCCCACCGCAGAGCCACAGCGGGCCGCCATTCCGGCGACGCCTGATCTTGCTGAAATGATCGGCGACTACAAAGGCCGCGAACAGATTGCTCAGGGCGAAGAGTTCGATGCATCACCTCTCGCCATTGAAAAACGCATTGCCCGCAGCAAGCTCGACAGCGGAATCAAAGTCGCGCTATTGCCCAAGAAAACTCGTGGCGAAACCGTCAATCTGCGATTAGTGTTGCGTTACGGAAGTGTCGAGGAACTCAAGGGCAGGGCGACGGCGGCAGAATTGTTGCCTGGAATGCTGATGAAAGGCACGGAAAATCTGTCCCGCCAGGACATCCAGGACGCCCTGGATAAGTACCGCGCGCGGCTCAGTGTTTCGGGAGGTCCCGGAGAAGTTCGAGTCTCTCTGCAGACGCTGCGTAATAACCTGCTGCCGGTGATGGAGATCGTTTATGAAGTGCTGCGAAAGCCAGCTTTTCCGGCAGAAGAACTAGAGCTGATGAAGGAGGCTCGGTTGTCTTCTGCCGAACAGCGGCTCACAGATCCGACGGCCATCGCATCAAATACCGTGCAACAAAAGATCAGCGTGTACGAAGCGGATGACCCGCGATATGTGACGAGTCTGGAAGAGGATGTTGAGCTGGCGAAGAGCGTGACCATCGATCAGGTGAAAGACCTCTACACTTCGCTGCTTTCCGGGAATCATGGCGAATTGAGTATCGTCGGTGACTTTGATCCTGACGAAGTACTCCCGGCTGTCAGCAAGCTAACCATGGACTGGACTTCAGATGCCGGCTTTGAGCGTATGCCAAAGATTCCTGTGAACAACGAGAAAGGTAACCTGCAAAAAGTCAACACGCCCGACAAGGCTCAGGCCACTTACTTTGCTGCGATGACGTTGCCGGTGCGCAACGATCATCCCGACTATCCGGCATTGATTTTAGGCAATACAATCCTGGGCGGTGGAGCGCTTTCGTCACGGCTGGGTGATCGCGTCCGTCAGGATGAAGGCCTGTCCTACACAATTCAGTCTGCGTTTCAGGCATCGTCTGTCGACGAGCGTAGCGTCTTTTACGTCTTTGCGATTGTGAATCCTGACAACGCCGACAAGCTGCATGCTGTGATTCACGAAGAGCTCGACAAGCTGTTGAAAGACGGTATCACTGAAGACGAATTGAATGCTCAACGCGGCGGTCTGTTGCAAAAGCAGGAATTGACACGAACCACCGACAGTTCGCTCACCAGCGTATTGACGGGGCACCTGCTGGCGGATCGCACCATGCAGTTCACAGCGGACTTCGAACAACGGCTCACCGAACTCACTGTCGACGACGTCAACGCGGCTCTGCGCAGACACATCAAGCCGGAACGGTTGTACATCGTGATGGCGGGTGATTTTGAGAAATAGTCCCCGTGCAGTCGCCGTTTGGGGCTGCAATGCTCCCACTTTTTCACTCGCATCATTCGGTCGGCGCTTCGCTTCCTTCACATCTCGACTAACGGACAACCGGACATGAAATACGTATTAGCATTCTTCAGCATGTACGCTTTGACATTTACGGCCACCGCTCAGGACACCAATCTCGTGTACCCCGAAACGAAAACAGTAGATCAGGTTGATGATTTTCATGGTACTAAAGTCGATGATCCTTACCGCTGGCTCGAAGACGATGTTCGCGAATCCAAAGATGTTGCGGCGTGGGTCGAGGAAGAAAATAAACTTACGTTCGATTACCTGAAGAAGATTCCCGGGCGCGATCGGATAGAACAGCGCATCACGGAACTCTGGAACTACGAAAAGATCAGTGCGCCATCCAAAGAGGGCGGTCGGTACTACTTTTTTCGCAATGACGGGCTGCAGAATCAAAGCGTTCTGTATGTGCAGGAA
>CAYZYB010001054.1:0-2498 GCA_964481505.1 uncultured Planctomycetaceae bacterium
TTGACGTTCGCCAACTTGCTCACGCCCCGAGCGGTAGCCATTTGCTGCAGGCCATCCTGCCTGGTTGCGAACGCCACGCCGAACAGTCGAGTCGTATTCTTCAGCCGCTCCAGACGGAACTGCCACGGGTCCGGACTGCTTCCCAGCCGAGTCAAAATGTCGGCCACATCGGCCGGCAACCGAGCTTTCCCACGACCGAACAACCGAGCCGTCCAGTCCAGCAACCGCAGGTAACTCGCCAGGTTCATGCTGGGCGAAATGCCCGCTCGCAAGCCGCCGTGCTCACGCCGTTCCGCAATCGGCACCAGCCAGAACGATTCGTCTTCGGGAACCGTATCAACGCGAGTCCGATCAGTCGGTTGATCGACCGTGTCAGCCAGCGTTCCCGTGTCACGAGCATGCTGCACCCGAGCTTTAATCGAAGTGTGCTCTGATTCTTCAGGCGTCTTCGCCATGCCAGCGGCTAGTGGGTTTAAATCCACATACGCCAGCGTCGAAAGCAAAGCTTCCTCATCGAGGATCGCAATGCTCTTGAAGCGTGACTCCCAGAAAGTGCCGCGGCACTCATCTTCCTGGTTCGCCATCCGAGCCAGCGGTTCCTTCAGACACTTCATAAACCAACCCAGCGTGTTGAGCCGTTTGCGAGTCTCCGCGACCCACTTGGGATGCTTCAGCCGATCTTCAACCCACGCATCCGAGACTTCCAGCGGCTTGCGATCCTTGCCCCGCGGCGGAAACAACTGCCCCCACCGCCGAACGACTTCCTCATCCGACCAACCCGCCGCTTTTGCATCATCCAGCCGCAGCACAACATGCATGTGATTATCGAGTACCGCGTAGCCACAGACCTCGATCGCAAAAATCGACGCGAGTTCCTGCAGCCGATCCTCAATCCACTGCTTGCGATGCTCACAACCCTCCCCACAAAGAAACGCCCGCCGCACACACCGAGAGATGCAGTGGTAGAAAGGAGTCACAGTCGAATCAACGAGTTGAGATCGTGGCATGGTCATCGCGATTTCCTTCGGTGGAGGGTCATGTTAGTGCCGTGGCTGTTCTTTTACAATGCCTGTCCTTGTTCTGCACCTGTCCTTGTTCTGCACAGGCCAGCTTGAAACTGTCGAAACCAAACGCCGCGAGCGTATCATTGATCGCCGCCGCAGTGGGCAAAATGCTCGTTATCTCTGACTCAAGCTTCTTGATTTCTGCTACGCACTTGGTGAGTTCTTTTTCCTTCTGCTGTTTGCGGTGGCTGATGCCTTCGATTGCTTTATCGAGATTTGCAGTCGCTTTGTTGTGCTGCCCAACGACCTCTCTGAGTTCCTCAGTCACGACAAATTGCCAGAAGTCCTGAGTCAGCTTCATACTTTCTACTGAGAGGTTCGAGATCAGTTCGTTGTGAGCTTTGATCCGGTCGTTGGCTGACTGAATCAACAGATTCAACTTCTCGATAATGTCAGAGGTGCTGGACAACGTAACGACACGACTGGGCTCTTGGTGCTTCTTCTTTAGTTGCGATATGTTTGCCTGCAACAAGCCGCTAAGCGCCGAGCGAAGCTGATTGAAGTCGGATGCTTCAATAAACTGAAAGCTGCTCGAGTCTGCTGCCTGTTGGAGTGAGCTGAGGATTCGCTCGGTGTCGGATCGATAAGCACCAAGCAGCCGATCAACTTCTTGAATCTGGTCAATGTAGGTTCGGTCGAAGAACTCCTCCATCTGTTGCAAGAGTCCGTCAGGGATCGATTGTTGGCAAAACGGACATTTGCCGTTGCTTTCTGCGGCATAGTGACGGCCTTTGCTAACCCAATCGCTGTTTCGCAATTGCGCGATTAGGGCAGAGATATCAACGTCTTTCGCGCCGACAATTGCCTTTGCCAGGACAGGGTCCGCCTCGGTGGCCAACAGGGTTGAGCCACCTACATTCGCCAGACTGTCCACTTGGGATGACGATGTGGCGAATACCGTCCGTGCCCTCACAGTTAGTTCCTCGATGGTTTGCAGTTTTCCTCCTTCAGCACGCCATTCTTTGAGAACCCGTTCCTTCAGTTTTTCCTTTGTTCCAAGTCCAGCGAACGCTGGCTCAAACTGCGTTTTGTACTGCCTCCGTATCCGCCAACAGTTTTCTCTCAGTGCCTGCTCCAACTGTCGCTTCTCATCCCGTTTTCCCCCCGACCCATCGTCGCCAAACAGAGAAACCGTAAGACCAGTGATTTCCTTCCGGATTTTGTCAGCAAGTGTGGTCTTTTCGCGGATCTGAGTTCGGCGTGTGGACTCGTCAGCTCCGAGTGTGAAGATGCCCGGCAGTTCGCAGTCATCGCGGAAATGGTTGTCTACAAAGTCCCGGTTGTAGGTAACAACAATCAGGTGTGGTTACGACTCGGGACAGGGTCGTCTTGCCCGTTCCATTACCGCCAAAGAAGAAGTTCACTTCGGCGAGGTTGTCCAAGACGGTGTGCGCCTCGTACGTCGCTTCGTCGTGGATTTCGATCGTCCTTATC
>CAYZYB010001055.1:0-2496 GCA_964481505.1 uncultured Planctomycetaceae bacterium
CTGGGGATCAGCATCGACGCGAAGCTGAGGTATTGCGTCAGTTCGTTGAGGGAATCGGCGTTAAGGCTGATCGTGCGCGATTCGCCAGGTGCCAGTGGGCCACCAGACGTAGCGATTGCTTCATTAACTCCACCACTCGCCAGAGCGGCCTGGATTCGCGGTCCCGTGCTGCCGTCTTCTGCGAGTGATTCCAAACTCGCAGATGCTGTGCTCCCAACGTCAAATACGTCGTATTGGCCGTTCTGAGTCGCCACGAAGAACGGCGTCAAAAGAGCTCCATCAGCCTGCTGGAGATTGGTGATCGTGACATCAATCTGCCCACCACCAACAAGATGATCGTCTCCATCGCCGCCACGAAGCTCGTCGTCGCCGGAGCCCCCAATCAGCCCGTCGTTCGCGCTGCCGCCAATCAGGACGTCGTTGCCTAAACCTCCAACCAACACTACGGATGACTGAGCGCCATTGGCGTTGATGTTGTCGTCACCGGAACCCCCATCAACCGAAAATGTGATTCCGTCAGCCAGACCTTCGACCGTCAAGGCATCTGCCTGGTCGCCCAAGCTTACTTCAACATCGGTGACGGAGGCCGTTGCTACGTCAATTGTCAGCACTGTGTCGCTGTCGGACAGCACAAAGCTAGCGTTTCCGGCCACTCCGTCCCCAAGCGTAATCGTGTCGCCATTACCAACGGCGATGACCAGTGTATTTACGTCCGGGGATGATACCGTGACGTCATCAGACGCCCCAGGGTCGGCATCAAAACTGATCACGCCACCCGCGCCTGAGACCGCGGACAGCAGCATGCGAGACTCAAACACCTGCGATTCAGCCACTTGACGGATCGTGGTGTTCTTCCGTCGTCTTGCCGCCCCGGATCGACATGAAGAACGGTTGGCAAAAAGCTGAGTCATCAGACGACGAAGAGACGGGCGAAGCATGGAGAAATCCTCTGGAATCAGGAATCTAAAATGAGCGAATGCTCTGATTCTCCTGCGATGGAGGCACTTCCCAGGCGCTTACCCGGATTTATCATTAAATTTTATCTAAACCGACAACGACCGGCACGCTTTGTGACATAAATCACATTTAACGCGTGAGCCGCCCTCTGTGGAGACGCAATTGCTGCGCATACGATGAAACAGCTTCGTCTTTCAGCCAATCGGCTTCAAAGAGCCCTCCCTCCCTCGAACAAGTGGAGGTAGCAAATTCATGTAGACGCTGTGCGTGTCGTGCACTGCAAGTTCCTTCGCACCTCGCTTTCCGACTGCAACAAAAGGAAACCTTCAGAATGAGGAAACGCGGGGACCACCACCTCCAACCTGAAGATTCACCAGTACTTCTATTTAACCTCAATAGCCTCAAGCGCCACTAAAAACGTTTCGAATTCCTTGGCACAGCACGGGCAGTTATCCAGATGATTCTGCACCTTCTCCAGAACTTCCGTCAGCGGAGTATCACCGAGCTGTGATTCGGCAAGTTCAGGCACGTGCTCAAGGCAGCCGTCACACGATATCTGATCGGCCCTCACAGACGCCACGAACTGCATGAGCGTCGCGATTTGTTCGTTCTTTAGCACCATTCTTCTAACCCTTATGCAAATGCCGTAAGTACATCATCCGCCGTGTGACCTGCAGACTCAAGCCCCTGCTTCAGACGAACACGAGCGTCATGGATGAGTTTGTAAACAGCGTTTCGATTGCTGTTGCTACGAGCCGCGATTTCTTCCACTGGCATACCGTGCATAATAGCCTCAGTCGCCTGCCGTTGCCGTTCAGTCAGAACCGACGCAATGAGCTCCTTCAGCGTCTGCAGAACAGATTGCTGATCTTCCTGCCGCTCTGGCGAAACCGCATTTTCGTCGGCCCACTGCAAACAAAGATTGTCATCGGAATCCGCCGCGTTGAGCGACACATCCTTGAACATCTTGCGGCGAAACTGACTTGTTCCGATGCGAACGCCGATCGACATCGCCCACGTCGTAAACTTGCTGCGCCCGCCGAATTGATCCAGCTTCTCCAAAACACGCAACAAAGTCTCCTGAGCCACGTCTTCACAGAAACTATCCCCTCCACCTTTGCCATCAAAAGCTCGCTGGAGCCCGCGCATCAGCACAGCCCGGAGTTCGGACAGCGCAGCTCCCTGCATCTCCTTATCCCGCAGACGAGCAACCCAGGGATCAGTCTCCGCAGTTGTCTCAGCCATGGGTTTCCCTCAAAATCTAGTATTTAACGTGTATTTTTCGCTTCAGCTGCACTTAGACGCAGCGACTTCGTAACTACTTACGTCGAAATTTGCCACTCTTACAAATTCCGCCTCCCGCCCTTCCATCATATCAACAAGCGATGAGAACACTAATAACTCAACACCTGCGGTTCACCGAGCGTTCACTGTACGCTGCAAAGTCGCCATCAAGATATGCCTCGAAGAACGAGTCACAGGGTGGCCACCCAACGCCGTTAACCGTATGAAGACAGTTTGATTGGTGGTGTTTCGGCG
>CAYZYB010001056.1:0-2488 GCA_964481505.1 uncultured Planctomycetaceae bacterium
CTACACAGTTGGCCGCAACGCCGCCGACGGTTCGCCACGACAACTGATGACGATCAATCCAACAACGGGTGTGCCCACAGGCTTTGGTCCTGGTGTCGAAGGCGCCGACGACATCAGTGACATCACCTTCGACACAGTTGGCAATCGCATCGTGGTGTTCGACAACGATGACGATGAATTCTACGCCTTCGACCTCAACGGAAATGCCCAAAAACTCTCCGACGCAGCTCAACCAATCCACAGCTGGTCATTGGCGGCCGTTGATGGCGAATTTCTGATGCAACATGTCGGTGTCAACGGCGACCGACAACTCATTTCAGTGAATCCCGATACCGGCGTGTGGCAGAATGCCTTTGAAGCATCGGAATCTATCGCGTCAGAATCACTCGATTACATCAGCCGTGGCAACAACGCACATATCGTCGAAGTCGCCGCGGGACAGGTCGTTGACAACCTGTCTTTTGGACGGAACGAAGCGCTCGACTACTCCATCACCGTTGCGCCTTCCGGTGTTCTTGAAGTCAGTGAAACAGAAACTTCGGCAACGTTCGAAGTCAGCCTTTCGGCACCGCCGACGTCCGAAGTTGTCATCAACCTGTCGCTCTCAGACTCCACAGAAGTCAGGATAATGACTCAGACACTGACCTTCACACCAAACAACTGGAACGCTGGACAGGCAGTCACGATCACAGGAGTCGACGACGCAAGCTCAGACGGCGACATCACCAGCCAGATCGAATTGTTTGTCGACAACGCGGCGTCCGACGATAACTTCGACGACCTGTCGACCACGATCAATGTTGTCACGCTCGACGACGAAGCCCCCGTCATTACAACAATCTCAGGGCGCGTCTTCGACGATCTTGACGGAAACGGCGAACGCAACGACGACGAATTCGGTCTGCCGGGTGTGCGAGTTTACCTTGACGCAAACGGCAATGCCCAATTCGATTCCGGCGAAAGATCTGTCACCACCAGCCAAACCGGAGAATACGAATTCAATCAACTTGCTGAAGGCAACTACATCGTGCGACAAGTCGTCGAAACGCCGCGACAGCAAACGAGCCCGCAGGCATGGATCGGCACAGCTTACACCGGTGACGACACTCAATTGTTCGAAATGTCGGTCGACGGAATCGTAACGCACATTGGCCAGCCAACCGGTGCTGAAATTCATGGTGTCATCATGACAGCTGCTGGCAGCATCTATGGCGTCAATCACGAATCGGACAGTTTCTACGAAATCGATCCGGCCACGGGACAGGAGACAGTCATTGGACAGGCCACCGCGGATATCGTGGGCGGCCTGGCTTACGACTCGGCAACCGACACGATCTACACGCTTGGCAGATCCACAACAGATACTGCCATGCGTCTGCTGCGAATTGACCCCGCCACCGGAGCCACGACACCGATCGGTGATGGCATCGACGGACTCGATTCGGCGCTTGCGATAACGTTTGACAGCCAGAACCAACGGGTCGTCGCCTTCGACAATAATGACGACGGGTTCTATGCGTTCGACAGGGATGGAAATGCCGAAAAGCTGTCCGACGCGGCTGATCCAATCCACAGTTGGTCGCTGGGAATTCGTGGAGCTGTTTTTGTAATGCAGCTGGTCGATGCAGAAAACAACCAGCAGTTAATCCATGTCAATCCGGATACCGGAGAATGGGAAAATTCCTTTCTGGCTGACGAACCGATTACTTCGGAATCGCTGGAATTCATCAGTCGCGGTGACATTGCTCATCGCATTGCGATTCTACCCGGAGAACAAATCGCAGACGTTGATTTTGGACAATTCGAAACGCTCGCCGGTTTCACAATCCGCCAGACAGACGAATCCACTCGAATTGCCGAAGGGGGCGAATCCGACAGCCTTTCTGTCACACTGAATCGTCAACCAATCACTGATGTCATTATCGATGTTGGCCTGCCGGAAACCCCTCAGACCACAGTCGATATCCAGCAACTGGTATTCACACCAGGCAACTGGAACATCCCACAGATTATCACGCTCACGGCGATCGATGATGACGTTGCTGAAACCAGTCTTTCGGAAGATCTTTCCTTCGCAATCAATGCTGCACTCAGCGACGACGCTTTTGATGAACTGGCAGACCAGACCGTAGCCCTTGAAGTGATCGACAATGAAACCGCCGGCTTTACAGTGAGTCGCAACGCAATCACCGTGGAAGAAGGTGGAGTAGCAGCCACGTTTACCGTTGTTCTCGATACCGCGCCGACATCCGGTGTTGTCATCAGCGTGGCCAGCGACGGCAACTCAGAAGCAACATTCACACCGACATCACTTTCATTTAGTGCAAGCAACTGGAACGTTGCACAGACGGTCAGCGTGACGGCAGAAGACGATTCAACAAAAGACGGGACCGTCGAATCGACCATCAATTTGAATGTTGACGACGCTTTCAGTGATGATGCCTTTGATGATCTGGAACAACAAACCGTAGTCGTGACAACACTCGAT
>CAYZYB010001057.1:0-2487 GCA_964481505.1 uncultured Planctomycetaceae bacterium
CGTCTACGGTGTTGGCAATGCTCTGGTTGACATTCAGGCTCAGGTCAGCGACGAACTACTCGCAGCATCCGGCTTTGACAAAGGCATTATGACACTGGCGGATGACGCTCAGCAGCAGAAGGTTCTGGCACAGCTTGAAGGGCTGTCGCTAAATCGATGTGCAGGCGGATCGGCAGCCAACACAATTGTTGGCGTTGCGGACTTTGGCGGAAAAGCGGCGTACGTTGGAAAAGTTGCAGCAGATGAAGTCGGTGAGTTCTTTCTGCAGGACATGCGAAAGATGGGCGTTGCCATCGAAGTGACTCCTGCGCCCGAAGGTCAGAGTGGCACTTGTGCTGTACTGATCAGCGACGACGCTCAGCGAACAATGATCACCAACCTTGGTGTCTCCGCCACGCTCACGGAAGCCGACATCAACGAAGAGGAAATCAAACAGTCCAAATACGTGTACATAGAAGGCTATCTTCTGACTGGCGAAAGTACCAAAGCGGCCGCGTACAAAGCGATTGAGATTGCTGGTAAGAACGGGATCAAAGTGGCGTTTACGGCGTCAGATCCATTCCTTGTGAATATGCTTCGAGATGAAATCATAAGTCTCATGGAAGGTCCGGTCGATCTCTTCTTCTGTAACGAAGAAGAAGCGATGAGCCTCACAGGAAAGACGGATCCCATGGAGTGTGCCGCCGAAATTCACAAGCATTGCGAAAACGTCGCGATGACTCTGGGAGCAAACGGTTCTATCCTGATGCACGGTGGAGAAGCGATAGCCATCGAAGGTGTTTCTGTAAATGCGATCGACACGACAGGCGCGGGCGACATGTATGCCGGCGGATTGCTGTACGGTATCACCAATGGCATGACATGGAAGCAGGCAGGTCATTTGGCTTCACATGCCGCAGGCCGAATTGTCAGCCAGCTTGGAGCTCGCATGGAAAACAAGTTCTCTGCAGATGAAGTCAGCAAACTGATTGGGTAGGCGCGTTTCGGCGGCTGGCCCGATGCGTTGGGACACGATGTGTTTTGGGGTAGTACAGCCGTATCGCGGGCGGACGATTTCCTCGATTGTCCACCGATTTTCATTAAAAACTGCGCTCAGGGAATGCGTGCGATACACTGTGGTTAGGGGAACTTTCGGCGTGATCGAAGCAGGCTCGACGGTGTAGGTGGAAAACCAGGTGCAGCCAAAGGGACAGAACGTTGTGACAACGAATGACGACCCACCTAAAAAGAAGTCGCCGCGAGAGAAAGCGTTTGCACTTTTGCCGACGCTGCTGACGCTGGGAAATGCTGTTTGCGGATTCGCAGCGATCTGTATTCTGGCTGGCGTTGGTCCTTCACTGGAGATACTCCCGAAGGCATTCGCAGTTGATCCCGCAAAGCAAATGGAACTTGCGGCCTACCTGATTTTTATGGCGATGCTCTTCGACGCGCTGGACGGCAGCGCAGCGAGACTGACGAACCAGACAAGCGAATTTGGAGCGATGCTGGACTGCCTGTGCGACGTTGTGAGGTTTGGAGTAGCTCCGGCGTTCATCATGCTAAAACTGGCCGACCCCAGAAACCATTTCATGGGGACACTGAGGGACTATGCGTCGCCTTTTTGGTCACTGGACTTCCTGTGGCCGATTGCGGCGCTTTACATGGCTTGTGCCATCCTGCGTCTGGCGCGATTCAATGTTGAAACGGATGAAGAAGATTCCCACGAAGGCTTCAGTGGTCTGCCCTCCCCTGCTGCGGCCGGTGTCATCGCAAGTTTTCCAATTGGCGTCATGTCGATCAAGAAGTTGCTTGGTCCGGCTTCTACCGGAGAGCAGGTTAAGGACGCAGCGGTTCAGGTTGTGGAGTCCGCTGAGCAGGTCAAAGACGCGGTGGATCAGGTTAACGAAATCACTATGGACGCCAGTCAGGCGGCGTCACCAATCACGAATGCCGCAGATCAGATTCGGGAAGCAACTCGGCAGCTCCTGGAATCCGCCGATCAGCTTAAACAAACCGCTGTTGAAGCTGCAGAAGCGACATCGGACGTGGTGCAGTCTTCGCCGTCTGTGATGGAAACCGCGGGGCAGGCAATTCTTCCTTCGTTGGCGGTGATGCTTCCGTTTGTGACCCTGGCCACTGCGGTGTTGATGGTCAGTCGCATTCCCTACCCGCATGTCTTCAACCAGATTCTGCGAGGCAATCGCGGGCGTAAGCAACTGCTGCAGTTGGTGTTTACACTGGCCCTTGTCTTCCGGGTGCGAGGAATGGCGGTGCCGGTTATTTTGTGCTGGTTCGCGTTTGCCGGGCCATTCCAGTATGTCTGGAGAAAGTACATATGGAAGCCGAAGGTTGAACCGAAGGTTGAACCGAAGGTTGAACCGAAGAGCGAACCGAAGGTTGAACCGAAGAGCGAACCGAAGAGCGAACCGAAGAGCGAACCGAAGAGCGAACCAAAGAGCGAACCAAAGAGCGAACCAAAGAGCGAACCAAAGAGCGAACCAAAGAGCG
>CAYZYB010001058.1:0-2485 GCA_964481505.1 uncultured Planctomycetaceae bacterium
GGCTCAGGTCATGTCAGAAGCTCATATTAACCCAACTGGTTCGCCACATCTGCCGCCGCTGGAAAGTCAGCAAACACCAACGGCTCCGGATACTCCGCAGGGTTCGTTTCTGGAGAAGTTTATCAGCAGCTTCTTCCAGGAAAAGAACATCAAGTGGCTGCTGGTCATTGGTGCCGGATTGGTATTCGGTTCGTCGCTGATGCTGGTCACCAGGGAGTTTCTGCATTGGGACATTCGGTTGCAATTCCTGACGATACTCGGATACACGGCCGCAATTTTTGGAGCTGCCGAAGTCAGCCGCAAGCGACTCGGCCTGACATCGACCTACAAAGTTTTGCACTCACTGACTCTACTGTTGCTGCCGATTTGTTTTTTGTCGCTGCAATGGCTGACGGCAAACTCAGCATCACAGGCATGGAACATCGTTTCGTTTTGCGGCCTCATGCTGCCAGCGACCGTGTTTTTGTGGTTCGCAAGCAGTCGGATTCTGGACCACCTGTTGCGCGGTCGACAAACAACGTTTCTCATCAGCTACTGCTTACTATGTGCGGCTGGTGCCGTTCCAGCGATCGCCCCGGAACAAGGTGAACCAGTGACGACCGCCATTCAGGCCGCAGCTTTCGCCTTTATGGCCACCTGCTGGGCCGTGTTTACCGTCGGTGTTGTCAAAGTGAATCGACACACGTTCTGGCTGGCCGAAGAACATCAGCTACCACGTGTCTTCGGTTTCCTTCCGATCGCGATGCTGGGACTACAATTTGTCGTGCTGATCGGCACTAAGGCTGTGACGTCCATTCCCGTTCAGTGGGTCGGCTTCGGCTGCGTGATGGTCGCCGCAACGGTGCTGCTGACGGCGAAAACTGTCGCACACGTTTTCCGACAACGGACTGGGAATCTCGTACGACCACTGCCGTGGCATATTGTTGTTCCGCTGTTCTCCGGCCTGGTTCTGACGGCTCTTGGACTCACGCTGTCATTCCACGGATTCCGGTTTGTGAATACCCAAAGCTATGCCGTCATTCCGACCGCAATGATCGCCGCTGTTCTGATGGGACTGGCGGCTCGTGACACCAGGCACCGCGGTTTCGTGTGGGCCAGCATGATCTGCGTTGCCATCGCGTACCAATGCTGCCCAACACTCTTCGCGGATGTCGTGCAAACTCTGAAGGCTTCGACCGCTCAGGCAATCAATCAGGACCGAGTGCCGTTTTCGATGTACGGAATTACGTACCTTCCGCTGCTGGCCGTCTTTGCTGCTGGCAGCCGCTGGTTTGCAAAACAAGGGGAAGTGAATTTCAGCCAACCGTTGAAGCACTTCGTCACCGCGGTCGGATTGTTTCTATTCTGCATCTCCGTTCAGAACATCACGTCGCTGCTGTTCGTTTCGCTGGCCAATATGGTCGCGTTTCTGGGATTTGCGATTGCATTTCGAGATCGTCGATACGTGATTGCCGCGTTGCTGGGACTTATCACTGCAACGGGCGCCGCGATTCCGGCGTGGTGCGGTATTCAGGGCTATAATCATGCTGCTACCGCTGCCGCCATGGAATGGGTACCAACTGTGCTGGCCGGACTGGCCGCTGTGTTGACGGCCACGCATCTGCCGGATCGCATTCTGAACACAATCCCCATCAGCGCAGGCAGCTTCGTTCGCCACCGCGATGAAGAACGCAACACACTGACTCAACGGTCGCTCCTGCTGCAATACGCCGACGGCAGCAACCGCGGAATGAGTCAACTGTTCGGCTGCGTGTTGGCATGTATCACGGCCGCTCATTGGGTGGGACTGGCGATCTTCGGCGAATTCGCCCTCACCAACGCGGGCCTGCTGCAATACCTGTTTCTAATGGTGGCGTTCGCGCTCTACACGCTTCGTAATCCGAAATACCTGTCGGGCCTCGGTTTCTGGGGTATGGCGGGATTTGCAGCTGCTCGCTGGGCCACGGCGGAGGGCTTTTCTGTCATCGACATTCTGAAGGCGGCGTCGTACATCACAGCGGCCACGTCGTTGCTGGGCTATCTGCTCCTGAAACTCAACAGGCAAATTTCGAATTCGAATTCACTGCGAGAACTACGGCAGGAGCTGGGTTTCGGTCCGACTCCGCGAACTGCAATCGACTTTGCGAAACCGGCTTCCGGCGGCTGGATACGGCGGGCACAGGCCTTTGTTGTGCCACTTTGTGATCTGAGTCTTGTGACTCTGTCGTGTCTGGCTGTCGGTTTTCATCTTCCGCTGCTACTGGCGGCTCACCTGCCGATTATATCCATTACCAAATCGGTCCCGGACGCCTTTGGACCGGCGACCGCTGTCACCGTTGGCTGGTTACTGGCCGCGACTGTCATCTTCCGCAGTCGCACGGCAGGAATCGCAGCCACTATCGCCGTACCGCTGGGGGTGACAGCCGTGATAACGACAACCGGCATGCCACTCACGGCAGCGTGGTGCTCCGTTGTCTGGGCAGTTGTGCAAACCGCGATCTACGTC
>CAYZYB010001059.1:0-2485 GCA_964481505.1 uncultured Planctomycetaceae bacterium
GATCTGCACAACGCGGATCATTTCCGGAATTGGCGTACCACAACTCACGGCCATCGCAAGTGCGGCGAAAGGACTGGAAGGCACGGGCATTCCGATCATCGCTGATGGTGGAATTCGATTTAGTGGAGATATGACGAAGGCATTTGCTGCCGGTGCGTGGTCTGTAATGGTCGGCGGGCTGTTGGCGGGTGTCGACGAAAGCCCTGGTGAGATGATTCTGTATCAGGGGCGAAGCTTCAAGCGATACCGAGGAATGGGATCGCTGGGAGCAATGGTGAAGGGCAGCAGCGAACGATACCGTCAGGGAAAATCTGACGGGAAGGACAGTTCAAAGCTTGTCCCGGAAGGGGTGGAAGGTCGCGTAGCGTACAAAGGCGCGTTGCAGCCGGTGGTATATCAGCTAACCGGCGGGCTGCGTTCTGGTATGGGCTATGTGGGCGTTGCATCGGTTCAGGATTTACGGACGAAAGCTCGATTCATTGAGATTTCTGCCGCGTCGGTTAGGGAAAACCATCCTCATGATATCGCTATCACTCAGGAAGCACCGAATTACTCGGTCGAACATTCGCCGGAAAATCACAGCTAGTCTACTCGGGCTGGGCGTTTTGTTGGTCAGCCTGCCCGCAATATCTGCGGGCGACGACGGCGCGATTAGTCTGCGCAGTCTGACAAGCGCGCCAGCAGTGGACAGCGTCGTCCGGACTACTGAAGCAACCGGGCAATCGGACGGGGCGGCGGCAATTCTGCGGAGCATTCGTACCGGGAAAAAGCCTCAAGCAACAAACGTGATCCCAAAGGTGCCAGCGGTCCCGTCCGCTGCCCAGTTGTCTGCAGCGCGGCGACAGTTACGTGAAGCGCCCCGCCAGTCAATCCCGTACCTGGAAATAAACAACGTTCTGTTGACCGGCGCAGTTGACGAAACTGCGGGAACGCTCTCGATTCCGCAATTGATTCCGCCAGCAGTACCACCAGCGCCGGCGATGGCTGTTCCACCGATTCCTCCAAACCCTCAGGCTCCGCAGCTTTTGCCAACGCCACCCGCTGCCGTTGATCAACCGGCGTTCAATCCGGTCAAGCGAGTGCGCACAACACGTCGGGGCGTTACTAAATTCTTCAACTGGGACAACACCGTTTCGATTTTCAATCGCCGTAAAGGCACTTCGAAAACTCGCAAGCGACATCAGCTGATCGAGTTTTACGATCCCGAAGAAGAACGACCCGATGTCGATGACTACGACATGCCAATTCTGCTGGTGGCGGCTCAGGAAAAGAAAGACGATGTTGCAGAAAGCGAAGGGAGCAAAGACGAGGCTGGCGAACGGCTGCTGCAACGCAAGCTGACGGACATCCAGCCAACTCTGGCGTATGCCTGGGGAGAAAAGGATGACAAAGTCCTGCCGAAGGATTTCTTTAAGAAGATGGACCACGGGGAATACGTTGCCAGCGTGGCGCCGCGTTCTGTTTTGCAGTGGGAGCCAACCAATCTGTGGTACCACCCGCTGTACTTCGAAGATGTCGGGCTGGAACGCTACGGTCACACGCGACGACCGTGGGTTCAGCCTTTTGTGTCCACCGGGAAGTTCTTCGCACAAGCCGCCACGATGCCTTACCGGATGACATTGCGACCGCCAAAGTGCCCGGAATATGCACTGGGGTACTATCAGCCAGGCGAATGGGCTCCGAAGAAGAAGTATCAGATGCCGTTCAACGAAGAAGCCACCGCAACTCAGTTTTTGGCTATCACAGCGCTCATCCTGATGGTTCCTTAGTCAGCAGATTTTGGACGGCAGTGTAAGTGCACCGACGTCTCCATTAGAAACATGTTCCGAAACGCAAACAGGACGGCCCCGAAGGTCCGTCCTGTTTAGTTTTACTGGCCGCTGACAATCTTAGAGACGTGCCAGGCCAGTTCCCTGTCGAGCGTTGAAGCGGAAGAATACGTCCCCTTCATCGTTAAGGGCGTCCGTCGAAAACAGGTTCGCTGTTTCGTAGAGACTGTAAGCACTGCGGTCACCGGTTTCCGTTAGCACAACGTTCCCTTCGGCGTCAACGGTGTCCAGAGCGCCACCGCCCTGCAACGTATAGTCCCAGCCATGAGTCTTAAAGAAGTCTCCGTGGCGAGCTTCGGAGTCTCCATCAACAGTGAGGCCCCATAAGCCATGCGGAGCCACGTTGTCGCTGAACGGGTCCAGCGCGTCGAGCCGCATGTCGTACCAACCTTCACGACGATGCAATATTAGCTTGTATTCCTCAGTTGTAATTGTCGTGAATTCGCCATCGTATTCGACTTCGCCACCCTGGACAGAAGTCGTTTCTCCAGCTGCGACAGCCACGCCATTGATGAAGGTTCCTGTTTCGTCAGCAAGAATCAGATCGCTGCCGACGGTTGCACCGATCTGTCCCATCATGGTTGACCCCGGATGCGGTTCCCAGGGGACAAACAATGCATTTACCTGCAAATCACGATCACTCAGAAGGCTGTAGA
>CAYZYB010001060.1:0-2483 GCA_964481505.1 uncultured Planctomycetaceae bacterium
GTCCAGGATAACCAACAGCTCCATTTCACTCAGCAACAGATTTTCGCCAACAGTGGAGGCATCCTCAATGGTTCTGTTCCTGAAAACCTGCTGGGTATTGACGAACGAGAACTGCTTGAAACAGAAATTCTTGGTGCCAGAACCTTCGACGACGGAGACGCTGACACTTTCGCTCCCTTTGGCAGCACGACATCAGAAATTCTGGATCGTCATTTGCTGTCGCTGGGTTCTATCGGCATTTTTACAGGCGAACCAGCGACCGCTGGAGTGGTAGATGGCTTCGGCACCGTGCAAACGTTTGACCTGGAATTCATTCTAAAGCACGAAGTACAATCTTACGGTGCAGGCTTCCATTTTGGCGGTTCACCGCTGTATGAATCGGATCGTTTCAAAATTCGTCCGATCTTTGGGGGACGCTACTTCAGACTGCTTGAAGGCATCGCCTTCGTTGGTGTCGATTCCGGCCTGGACTACGATGCAACAGTTCCAAACGGACTCGACGACGACGGCGATGGCATCATTGACAACGTTGGCGAAGACGGTGCTCTTAACTTTACCGATCCGGTGGAAGATGACACTCAACAGATTCTGGTGAGGACATTCGTAAACAGCAATGTTCGCAGCTCAATGGCCGGTCCGGAAGCAGGAGTCGAATACGAAATCGCCAAAAAGAAAGGCGTATCGTTTTACGGGTCAACACGTGTCGGAGCTTTGGTGAATACAGAAAAGCTGGACCTTGCCGGTGACAACCTGGTCAATACCTTCAGTACCGCTGTCGATCCAACAGACCCTGCTGGACTAATTATTCGAGACCAGGCGTTTTCAACAGATACTCTTGATGGGCAACCAACAGAAAATGCCTTCACCGACACCGCAACATCGACTCACATTTCACCGATGTTCGAACAATCGCTGAACGCTGAACTCCCCATCTTTTCACGGATTCCCTTGTTGCGAGACATCTGGCAGCTCCAGCACGCCAAGTTGCGACTTGGATGGACCTACACATGGATCGGTGAAGTTGCGGATCCGAACCAGTCCTTCGAAGCCAACACGAATCCGATCGATGGGTTGTTCCCAAGTCTGAAAGTTCGACGTTCCGATTACTTCCAGAATCAATTCAACGTCGGCATCAACTGGGAATTCTAAGAGCCTCGCCCAAAGACATCGACGACATCATTGCGGACGACAGCGAACATGAACATCGTACAGATCGACCAGTCGATGTTTGCGAACTCGAAAAGCGGTCCCATGGTTGCGAGCACCTCCGCTTTCTTTGACGTGCATGCGTAGTTCGAGAATCACGTCGCCACTGTCGACGAGTTTCAGGAACCTGCTGACTGATGGTCGCGCACAATATGTGACTGTCTGATAGTGGAACTCTTCCGCCCTGCCCTTGCCGCGGACTTCTGCTGCCACGAATACGGCTTCGGAATGCTTTTCCAGCAGTCGCTTCTGCAGAACATCAAACGACCATCGACCGATGACGAGACCTTTGTGCAGCAGATTGAGGGACTTTGACGCTCGATCAATCCTGAGAACCAGTTGGCGTTCGTTCTTCCTGCTGGTCACCGACTGATACCACGCCTGGCGACCATTGGCGTCGACATAACCGTAGTCCTGAATGCGCTCCGCCGATTTCTTTCCGTCGGCCCAGATGGGTTCCTTCAGGAAGAGGTTCATCTTTTCGTGATCGTCGAACTGCTTTTCGTCGTCACGATACGCCTTGATTTCCATTCCCAGCAGATCGCCGCGCGGAGAGTTGTTCTCCTCAATCTTCAACAGTGTCTCCAGCGTATAGCCGATGCCCGTAGAACCCGGGCGGAGCGTTTTCACAAATCCACGACGCTCGAGTACATCAAATCGCTTCAGGAATTCGGTCAGCGCTGGGCTGCTGGTAGGGACGGTTTGCTGAGCGTTTGCGGGCGACGGCAGGAGGAGACACAGGCAAACGACTGAAGTATGAAAGAGACGACTCATGAATAGCCTCAGGAAACGGCAGAAACCAGGGAGCAGAGCCGTCGGTAATACACTCTGCCGGAAACACCGGAATTGTCTGATTTCTCCAGACAATTCCCGCTCTGATCGAGATCTCATTGATCAGTTCCGATACCAATCGTAGACTGGGAACGTGCAAAACTGGCAGCAATTCCCCGCAAATCCGGCAAGTCGCTCGGTTTTGCACCCAGGAATTGCGATGGAAGCACGACAATGCTTTGAAGCACTGACACGAAGTTTTTTGGCGCTGGAGTCTGATTGATGACCGACACACCGAAATCATCCACCCTCCTGAATCGCGTGCAGACGCGATTGCAGATTTCTTCTGTCGCCAAGGCGATGTACGTTTCAAGCCTTGCCGTTTTGGCAATCGCCGTTGTCATGATTCTGGCGATCCGTCTGCTGGGTCTGTTTCCGAACATTGGCCGCGAACCACGATGGCTCCTCACGATTCCTTTGCTCGCGACTCTCAGCGCGCTCATCTT
>CAYZYB010001061.1:0-2482 GCA_964481505.1 uncultured Planctomycetaceae bacterium
ACCCCGGGTTTACCGACAAAGCACCTCCGCACGTCGTCGAAGCATTCCGCAAAACGCTGGCAGAACGACAGGCTCAACTGGAAAACGTGAAGCGGATGCTTGAGGAACTTAAAGCAACGTAAGCCGCGCACGACATGCGAAGAAGACACGCCGCGGACTTCGCGACGAGGAAGTGGCAAGACGGGAGCCTTCAAAAACAGATCAACGCCTGGTGATTACCGGGTGCTGGACGCTCTCTGCCGTGGCTGCTGAACGGAGTTGCAGGACGCAGTTGCCACGACTTGCATCCTCTCTTCTTACAGTAGACGACGATCAGTCCGACTGAATCATCCGCACATTGTCCGAACGTTTCTGTTGTCACAAGTTTGACTTTGCGACAAAAAAAACATCTCTGACAGAATTACCTTCTGTCAGAGATGCTAAGAGTCTTTTGCTATTCGGAGCCAGTGTCCTGGCAAACCCTTAGTTGAACAGGTTGCTCACTCCGAATGTAAAGAAGGTGATCAAGCCGAAGTTCAGAAGTTCTTCGTGCGGCTTGTATCGCAGAATCAATGTATCTCCCGGCTGCACCAGAATTCGCTGGCTCGGATCATTGAACGCTTCTTTGAGGTCCACCGCTATGGTGAATTCCTGACCGCACGGCCCTTTGCGAACGACGTACAACTGAGTTGGTGTCGCTCCCCCAAATCCACCACTGATAACGCTCGGTCCGACTCCGCCGCCACCGCGCTGTCCAGCCCCGCCGATTCCGGAACCAGCAACAGACATGGCACCGATTACGTCAAGGTCATAGTCTCGCGGCAGTGGGTATTGTCCACCAGGCAGCAAGCCGCCAGTATAGAACACCTCAGTGTCACGAGCTTCGATGAAGACCATGTCACCCTCTTCCAGTACAACATCTTCAGGTGAGAAGTTGGGCATTTCACCTGGTCGAACTCGCAAAGGAATCGTGACGCTGAATGGGTTTTGATCATCGTGAGCACCGTTTTCACATACGTCGCACTGACCGCATTGCTCAGTCCAGCATTCGCATTTGTCCCCGGCATTCCTAAACATCTGCATCATCATTTCACGGCGTTCTTCCGGAGACAAATGCCCCCCCTTGATGATCTTAACTTCGCTTTTCGCGTTCAGTCCCGGGAGTCCACCCGTTTCTGCAAGAGCGTGCATCAGGTCATTCTTATAGGCGGGCATGTCCAGCGTGTAGCCGGTTCCCTGACGTTCCGTTCCGCTGATGATTTCCTGAGCGTTTCCGAATTGTCGGCTGCCACCGGCAATTGCCGCATTGGTGCCGTCGTCTTCTCGAATCACGACAACTCGAGTGGTTCGTTCACGAATCAAGGTAACAAGAATCTGGTCACGACCCTTCTGGAGAATTTTCTCGTCGTCGACGAACGCCTTTCGAACCATTTGCTCGACTTCGGTCAGCGTCTTGCCGCGGACATCGAGTGGCTCGACCAATGGCAGTGGCAGCGTCCCGTCGTCCCGGATTGGAATCGGAAACCCAACAGCGGGAGGCAGGTCACTTCCAGCTTCAGGGAAGTGGACTGGAGGAATCGAAACCGGCTGATCCTCGCCATTCTGAGGAGGCATCACTCCTTCGATATAGATGCCCAGAATGTCACCCTTATCCAGCAGGTAATCCTCGGGCTGCTCCATTCTCAGTAGCGCCAAAGGCACTTGAGTGTAGTCAGCTCGACGTTCACCCAGCAGATGGCCAGGGATGTCGCGAACAGGAATGCCGCGTATCGGTGCGAGTAGTGAAGTACACCCCGAAAGACATGACGTCAGCAAGATGGCGGCGAGGATGGAAGAGTATTGTCTTTTCATAACTAAAACGTCCGTGTTTGAACCGGGAGATAGAGTTCCTTGCCGCCAAAGCTTATTGGCGGCCTCCTACCAACCACACCAACCTAACCCAAGCCAGTGTTTAATATGTGAGAGTCAGCGTCATGCCGACACTCCTGCGTTCCAGGCAGCGACCTACTATTTGCTGTCTGGAGTTCTGCTCATGAACATACCTGCAATGGAAGATTCCCTGCGATTCTTCCCAAGCAGTTTCAGTTTTTCGGTGGCGACTGATTTATTCAGCACCTTCTGCTCGCTGGCGACAGGGGGCTGTAACGTCGAAACTTCCGGCGTTGGAAGCGTCTTGAAGTAATCGACTGCGACTTCCTCTACCGTAGCTTCTCGCCTGATGACTGGCTGAATCTCCGGAACTTCAACTGGTTTTGACGGCTGCTCGAACTGTTCAAATCGAACGATCGGTTCCGCAGGTTCAGTGTCGAGACTGACGCTTGCATCCTCTGTCAGTGGTGCAGGAATCTCTGGAGCGGCTTCGCCCGGTACGCTGTCGGCGGGGGAAGACGGAGTTTCTGGCTCGGGTGTTGCTGGCGGAAGCTCAGGCACCATCTGAAGTTGAAAATCGTTCGCCGATTCAAATGCGTCATACATCGGTTCGGCTTCGTAGCCACCGTTGTAG
>CAYZYB010001062.1:0-2481 GCA_964481505.1 uncultured Planctomycetaceae bacterium
CTCGCGGCAGGTAGAATCATTTACGCCGATCGCCTAAAAAGAATCGGGTGCCGATCGGCCAACCGGCGGATGATGGCCGGGGGGCGGGATCGACGCACGGTGATCAAACCGCTTCCCTGACTTGGCCCTGCCGTTGCGGGGCGCTTCATCAACAATTGTACGTACGTCCCGGAAAACGCCAAATGACGCAAAAAACAACCGTCCCTTTGAAATACCGGCACGTCCTACTTTAGATTTCACGGGAGCCATCAAAAACGATCTCTCGTTCGGGAAATCGAATTGCGCCAAGATGTGCTAATTTCGAAGTTACGGAGATGTTGTAACTACCTATTCCCGGTCCACTTCTCTTTCTTGGAGTTCCTTCAGCGTTACTCCATCGGCGGTTTTCCACTCGATTCGCCCATTGGCGTTACGACCCATCATGACTGCAGCTGCCTGTGACGGTGACGTGAACGTGTAGTCCTGCTCCAAGAGATACTGTGAGCCTTTAGTGGTAAAGATGTCCCGTGAAAGAAGGCTTTCGCGGATGTCTCCAACATAGGAATGCATCGACGGCGTCGTTGTGGAGCGGGCAAGGCTTTCCTTGACGACGACGAACCCTTCAGAAACTTCGTAGCCAGTCGCGACTGCATCGGCCCCCTTGAGGTACAGCAGCTGACCCTTCCTGTCGATCTGCTCGGGCTTCGAAAACGCGCTCACGCCAAGGATCGGCAGACACAGCAATAGTTCATCTAAGAACCCTTCCGCTTCAGCAACGTCCATCTCCGACAGGTTCGGACGAGATGGCGAGTTGCCGTTGTCCAAGATACAACGCTTGAGTTCATTGGCCAGCTGGATCAAACGCGATTCGATGTGCTGAATGTGGGCCTTGTTCAGGTTCTCGTCCTTGCTGATGAAGAAGATCGCGCGGGTCCAGAAGTCCTTGTTGGCATTGTGGGAATCGAGTCTTGGCCGGACTGGGTCACCTTCACCAACGTAAATGGTTGGCAAATCGCTTTCAGCCGATGGCCCGATCAAAATGTAAACACCAGTCGAATCGAAATCAGGACGTTTCTTGTTGACGCCGTAATCAGCACGTGGACAAACGATGCCGCGACCGCTCCAGTTAGATTTCTCAACCAGCCGCAGACCGTCCGCTGATCCATCTGGAACAAAGATTTTTATAGTGAATCCGCGTGTCATGTTTACTCGCTTGTGACGTATTGGTTGCCGTCCATCTCGTACCGATGGATGTTCATTGAGTCCGAGAAGACGTCACGACTGACGACTTTATCTTTAAGCTCGAAAATGATTATCTTGCGTTCCTGAGTGTCATCATCGTCTCTTGGATACTCGCGCGCGATAACCGACACGACAGTACCACAAACGAACGAATCCCCGTGACCATTTCGGAACAAAGCAATTTCGGTTTCGTCGGGAACGATTGTTTTGTCACTGACGACCCAGTGAGCAGTTGAATAAAGATCGCTAGCAATTTTCACGAAGCTGCCAATTCCATGAAAGTCGGTTCTGATGGCAATGCCCTTCATTTTGTCTCCTAATGGTGGTGGTGCGGTGTCAAACTTTTGAGGCCGATTTGTCACGAAGTGTCACTAGAGGGATGGATTGGGCCAGTTGCGCGAACCCAAACCGGCTGTTTTTAAACATGTTAGATGTATTTGCGAGATTCAGGTTGACTTCGAACACGGTCGGTTCGATACTGTCAGTAAGTGGATCGGGAGTGCTCGATCGGCGTTGTTAGCCTCGGTTTTGCCGAGGCTTTTCGCTTTTAGGGAACCCTGTAAACCCTGAAGCCCCATTGCTCTTCACCGGATGTAGGATTCTTCGCGATCTTGGGCTCGATGATTTCAAACGCTCGATTTTCTTGGTCGGGCTTGATGACCTTTCGCCCAATAGGCCGAGCAATTAGGTCAGCCAGTTGCAGACCACCGCTGTTGGCCAGTTTGTTCTTGATGATGCAATTGAAGTTCATGCGTCTGTTGAAAGAATTCAATCCATCGCAAACTCGCCGAAACTCTAACTCAAGATCGTTGTCTTCTTTCTTACCACGCGCCTCGAAGACCACCATGGTTTCCCTGTCCTGCTCACCGGCAGCCGACAGAAATTCATGTATGCGTTCCAAACCAAACTGCATAGCAAAGTTATAAGGATTGAAGTCAAGACTTGGCTTGTGAGCCAGTTTAGCCTTGTCGATTGCAGCCGCAAAAATTGTCATAGGTGAGCTGGTGAAGATTTCATTCAGTCCTTCCAAAAAGTCTTCACGCACCTCCGCGTTCATCAGCATCTCGAAAGGAGCAATACGTTTGCGAATCTCTCGTTCATGCAGGACGACGACATCGTGTCCAAAGTGCTTAAACTTGAACCGTTGAACCTTCGGCGTCACGTTGTCCACGTAATCTGAAATCTTGAAGACGCAAAACGCCAACACAAATACCGGGAACTCAGGATTCACCGATTTCAGGCTATGGTCACCGCTTTCGT
>CAYZYB010001063.1:0-2479 GCA_964481505.1 uncultured Planctomycetaceae bacterium
CTCCAACGCCGGACACCCTCTCCAACTTCGCAACGTTCTGCAACCACATCCAGCGGCGTTCGAGACAGTTAATGCGCCGATGCGACATCTGATAAGAACTATTGGATGATATTTGTCAGTGCTTCGACCATCGGCTGGTGCGACGTGATGATTCCGTCCATAACGATTGGGTCGGTCGGTTTTTTCGGATTGAAAAATGCGTAGCAGGGGATCGAGGCCGCTTTGTTACCGAGTTTCTTGAGCAGCGTGTCTGCTGGCTCATTCGGTTCGGTCTTGTCGGCACGCAGGGCGATGATTTGATGTTCTTTGAGAGCGTCAGAAAACGCTTCTGTTTCTACCGCAGCAGCTTCATTCGATTTGCAGGTCAGGCACCAGTCCGCAGTGAAGTCGACAAACACAGGTTGGCCGGCAGCGATCGCAGATTCGAGTAGCTCCGGTGAGTAATCGCGCCAGACAATTCCTGCTTCACTGGTCGTCGACGGGTATTGATCGGCATTGAATGATGGCTTCGCTTCGGCAACATTTGTCTGTTCGGATGGTTCCTGATTCCCCTCGACCATCTCAGCGGGATTCGTGTCGGATGATGGATCATTTGAAGAAGACTGGGCCACGGCTTTCACGGTAGCCACCTGATTCTGTTTTTTCTGCAGTCGCGCGGCAGCTCGTTCAAAGCGAGATTGCATCACGCCCTGGAGCCAGCCGAAGGACACGCCACTTGTCAGCAAAATAACGACGGCCGCAATCCCCCATGCTCGGAGTTTTTTCCCGGATGGAGCGGTAAATGGCGTTTGCCCGGCGTACCAAACAGCGAAACCCACACCTAACAGCAGCAGGACGGTCGGGACCACCGCTGGTATAGAAATAAAGGTCATCAGATACACCACGGTGCCGAGCATGACAAAACCCATGATGTACTTGAAGGTGACCATCCAGTTGCCGGGTTTAGGCAGTAGCCGAATCATGGAAGGAAATGCACCGATAAACAAATAGGGACTCGCCATGCCGAGACCCACAGTGACAAAAACAGCGTACGTCAGCACGGCGGGTTGAGTTACGGCCCAGGCAAGAGCGGCTCCGAGAAATGGGCCACTGCACGGCGTTGCAAGAAGTGTGCTAAGAATGCCTTTGCTGAATGCTCCCGCGTAGCCTTCCTGCGGAGCTTTTCCGTCTGCCGTGGAAACAAAACCTGGCAGCGGGATATCCCAGACGCCTAGAAAACTGAGTCCAAACGCGAAGACAAAGGTAGCCAGAGTAATTGTGAACGCGGTGCTGCTGAATTGTTCGCCCCAGCCAAGCCCCGCAAAAACGGCCAGCGATGCCAGGACCAACATCACTGAAATCAGACCGGCAGTGTATGAAAGATTCATCAACAGGATGCGTCGGCGATCTGACTGAGCCTGCTGTACGAATGACAATAACTTCAAGCCCACGACAGGCAAGACGCACGGCATGAAGTTCAGGAGAAAGCCTGCCAGAAATGCTGCTGGCAGCACAAGCCACACCGACTGCGTTTCTGTCGCAGACTGAACATCGAGGTTGTCCAGACGGAACGCCTGTGAGTCTGCCGAGCCTTCGCTGACGGGTGACTCTATTGATCCTTCACCAACCGGTTGAGAAGAGTCATCAGCTTTCGCAGTTGAGGCGGTTTCGTCGATACCGGGAGCCATCGACTCCTGCCCCAGCGTGTACGACGATGTTGTGAGCAACAGTGCGAGAATGGCGAACAATCGAATCATGGCAATGTCCTGAACTCTGAAAATTTCGAAGACCAGTCGCCTGCCTTCAGCGACGGCATCAATGAACTTGTTTCTGTTTTGTGAAGAACTGCGGCACGAGGAATCGACGTCCCCCGTGCCGACAGATCACTTCACACGCGTTGCGGTGCCAGGTCAAAACGTTCGGTCATTTCTAGTTGGCTTGACCGCCGCCGCCACCTGGTCGGCCGCCGCCACCACCCGGTCGGCCGCCGCCTCCACCCGGTCGGCCACCGCCGCCACCTGGTCGACCACCGCCGCCACGCATTCCGCCGCCACGCATTCCGCCGCGACCGCCGCCGCCACCGCCGCCAGGTCGCTGCCCGGAAACACGACCCGCATCAGGGTCAGCTTCCTGAGTCACAACGAACTTTTGGGTGAGGCGATTGCACCACGTTTCTGCATCGTCACACGCAAGGTAGGTCAGGGTGATGTTGACTGGTCCTTCATCGACATCGACGATAATTTCACGAGGATCCGCGTCGATCTTTTCTTCGACATCAGGTCCTTTGTGGACGGTTCCATTGACGTCGATCTGAACTGGTCCGGCAAGGTTGTTCCAGTGGACTTTGTGAAGTGGATCCACAAAGAAGCCCAGATAAACTTTGCCCTGGCCATCGCCTTCAGCACGCAGTTTGATGTATGGAGGAACTTCTTCAGGCTGAACGGTGTTCACCTTATACGCCGTCATACGACCTTCAGGTTTAACACGTTCGACCACACCT
>CAYZYB010001064.1:0-2478 GCA_964481505.1 uncultured Planctomycetaceae bacterium
TTCTATAACCGGTTGGCGGATGCGATGGAAAAATCTGACGAACCAAGACTTGTGGAACGCGCCGCAAAGACGCGCGGGGCCGCTCGACGTATGAAGTTGCCTGGCAATTTTATGGAAGTTATGGGGACAACAGCAGAAGGTGACGAATTCGACTGGGATGCCTATCGCGGCAAGGTTGTGTTGGTGGATTTCTGGGCCAGCTGGTGTGGTCCATGCCGAAGAGAAATTCCTAATATGAAAGAACAACTGGCAGCGTATGGCGACAAGGGTTTCGATATCGTTGGAGTCAACCTCGACAGAACACGAGCAGCCTATCAAAAGTATGTTGACGATCAGGAACTGACCTGGACAAACCTTCTCAGCGACAAGCCCGGTGAGCAGGGGTGGGACAACCCGCTCGCGTCTCATTACGGAATTGACGGTATTCCGGCAGCGATTCTGGTCGACAAAGAAGGTAAGGTGGTCTCGCTTCGTGCACGCGGCCAAGAACTGAATAAACAGCTTCTAAAACTGCTTGGTCCCGTAGATCAAGCAGTCGACGCCGACGCAGAAGACGCGCAAGACGGAGAAGAAAAAAACGAAGACTCTTAGATTATCTTCCCGCCACGCAGTATGCACCGCAGAAAAAGATCTCAGCGGCAGTCCTGACTACTTTCCTAATCACACGTCGAAGAGCCATCTTCGACGTGTGATTTTTTAATGCCGTCGTTCCAGCATTCTCGAGCTGTATTTTTTTCCGGTCCTGACGCGATTTACAGGCTGTTGATGATCGTCCTCGTCCGGAAAATTCGATCTTTTGAGCCGCCTCTCACCGCAAGACCCATCCACGATCAAATGACAGGTGCACCCGGCTCGCTTAATGCCAGAAACTTTCGCCCCAGAATATTGCGGAGGTACTCATAAAAACTCGGCGAATCCATGCGGTCACGCTGAGCCTTCGACAACCATTCCAGTCGTTGCTCCCAGGCACCTGCCGTTGGAAGATCCACCGCCACCCAGCCCGGCCGGGATTCACGGACCCGAATCCCATCCAGTGTCACCGGCGTTTCGTTCATCACTGTGATCGAAGCGGCTGCTCGCTTCTCCCCACCATCAGAAGGTAACGGCACGATCTCTATCCGCAGACTTCCGACGGGATCCACCGCATGTCGTTTTTCTGGCAAAGCACCTGAATGCTCGGCTGCTCTGCCTGGTGATTCTCCTTCACAGCTATTCATCCTGTCCAGTGGGCTCTGGATTGCCACCTGTGTGAGAATTGACACCTTGGTATAAATGGTGGTGGTTTCTAAGTTCGCATGCCCCAACATCTTCTGAATGTAGCGGACGTCCGTGTCATTCTCGATTAGGTGAGTGGCGAAAGAGTGGCGCAAAGAATGTGGTGTCGCTGCCTTGGTCACTCCCGCCAATTGAACCGCTCGGCTCATCACCCGCTCAATCGTCCGAGGCGAAAGGTGCCGCCCCGAGCGTCGCTGCCCTTCACTCGGAAACAAAAACTCATCCTTCCCAGCCACGTCTGCCGCAGCACGCAACAATGGCACCAGGCATTCCGGCAACAATACATCCCGGTCTTTGCGGCCCTTTCCTGCCCACACTCGGATCGTCATCCGTTCGTAGTCAATGTCTGACCACCGCATGCGACTCACCTCACTCACACGCATACCGGTCCCGTAAAGAACAGACAACAACAGCTTGTCACGAAGCGTTCTGGCCGCTTCAAGCACCATTCGCGTCTCCGTGATATTCAGCACCACGGGAAGCCGTTTTGGCTTGCGAGGCATTGATAGTCCGAGAGTCACCCGTCGCAGGCACATTTTGTCAAAAGCCGTGCGAATCGCACTCAACGCAACTCCAACATGTGAAGACGAAGCCCCTCCATCCACCATCAGTTCCAGATACTCTCGAACATATTCGCGAGTCACAGAATGTGGAGGCCGGCCAAACCAATTCAGGAACCTCTTAATCGCATTGGTATAGTTGCTCACCGTATTCGGCTGATAAAACCGAATGCGCATCTCACGCTTGATGGCCGCCGCAAATTCACTTGCCGACGGTTTGCCGGAAATCACCGACAACGTGGGCTCCAGATGGTCCTGCAATGACTCTTTCGGAGCAAAATTACCGACTGCGGGACGGTAAACTCGACCATCCGGGCAAACCTGCGGGTGAGGATCTTCGTTTGACGGCATGATTTACAATCACAAAAGAACGGGCCCGCTCAATGTGACATTCGCTCCAAATCCATGAGCGTCAACGCAGTTCCACTCCTGCTCGGCTAAGTCATACCGATTTTTGCACCCGGTGCAACCCAGACGCATTCCGTAAGGAACAGTTTGCAAAACTTTTCACAGTCAATATCATATGACAAGTCGCAACATTCCAGTTTTTGCGACAACCTGTCAAACAATCCTATGTTAGGTGACGCAAGCTATGAGCAATGGAGACCGCAACATCACATGGTTGCCTCCGTTGTTTACGAAC
>CAYZYB010001065.1:0-2476 GCA_964481505.1 uncultured Planctomycetaceae bacterium
GTTTGGCACACAGGCTCATGTGGGCGTCATCCGGAAACCTACCACACGCGGCCGCACATTCTTCGCAGGCTTTCAGGCAGGCCTTGCACTGTTCAACAGAAAGCGGGCCTTTTCTGGTTGCCAGGGCTGCCGCCGTCGAACAGACGAGCTGGCAGTCATTGCAGATTCGCATCGTGGCGATATGGTCTTTGCTGCCCGCTGTCGCCAGAGTCGCACAATGGTTGTGGCAGGATCCGCATTCGTTCGCACACGCAGCACATGCTTCGGCACACTGTTCAAAGTGATCTTTGTTGTTGTGGTGATGATCGTGCGACTCCTGAGCGGCCGAAACGCTTCTGGTCAGAAGTGTGGTGGCTAGTGCCGCGCCGGATGTGGCAAAAACCTGTCGTCGATTCATGGCCTGCTCCCAGGTATTCCGAAAGTGACTATTAAGCTGGCCGACGAGACCGGGTTCGAGGCCTTACAGTTTTTTGCAAAAATCCTCCGGCGACGCACCACAGTGATGACGGAAGCGAGGGGACCCTTTGAATTGTCGACCCTCTAACAGCGCAACGCCGTTTCTGCAAGCTCACTATTGAAGGTTCAGGTGGATTGATTCCAGCGAATCCGATCTTCTGCACTCTGAACGTCTGTCCGAGCGAGAACAGAGGAAATCGTCGAGACACAGTAGGGAACTAAATAGGTCAATCCGCTGCTGATGAGACAAAGGCTGTCGACACGGCCGCAGACAATTTTATCTCCCTGATTTATTGCAACCAGGATCGTCCCGACAATCAGGGAGATTCGAAGAGCTCGAAAAATGGTGGCTCGCTCGATCGCCATTGATAGATAAGTCTGCACCCTCATGATGACATCCGAAAAAGGGGAAATGCCAGAAGACTCAACCCTCACAAAGAATTGGGTCTGCCATGCCGGGGCTGATCATCAACTCTTTTTTTTCAACCGCTTGTCCCGTTCATACAGGAGACGGTGAGATGGAAAAATCCTTACGCTTTCCATGGAATGAATCAGATCGTCGCTACTGCAGGAATCTGCCGCAGTATTGGGAGTGAGAGTGTTCAACTCACGAGTTGCACGATGTCTGATTCCGCGAACAGGCTGCCTGACACCTGGAGACCCATTTGCTGATAGAGTTCGATCGGGACGCTGATATCTGCAAGGAAGAACGCACCAAGCTGTTCCTGAACTTCATCGCGAAGCAGTCCGGTTTTCGGCAGTGCCAGAGTCATCGTTGCCGCGGCGCGAATTGAGGGCTCATGGATGTCGCCGGTCCCGCCATCAATTCCAGACGGCACATCGAGCGACAAAACGGAAGCCTGCGATGCATTCGCCTGATCGATCAATTCGGCCGCCCGACCACGAGGCGCCCCGCGCAGGCTGTAGCCAATCAATCCGTCAATGATCAGGTCACTGCTGTCGAAAGAAGCTTCACCGGTACAAATCGGAATCCCGATTCGCGATGCGACGTCCAGTTGATGATGCGGCACGCCGCTAAAATCGTCTTCGTTTGCACTGATGACGATCTGAACGGCAGCACCCCACGCATGCAGGCGCCGAGCAGCAACGATCGCTCCTCCACCATTCCCTCCTCGCCCTGCAAGCACTGTCACGCGATGTGCACCCGGGTCGGCATTCAGGGATCGATTCGCCGCCAGTCGAGCAAGACTGCGACCTGCGTTCTCCATCATTTGGATAAGCTCGATGCGGTAAGCGTCGACCATCAGACGATCGACTTCGATCATCTGTTCTGTCGTGACAGCGGGAATCGAATCGATGGGAACTGCGGGAAACGTCACTGGCTGACTTCTGTTTGATGAGTGTAACAAAGATGCACAAAGGCCATTGCTCGTATGGGCATCGTCCAGCTTCGCATTACGCGCCTACATTCAATCGGCGCAGAAAATCCAGCACCCGCTTGCTGAGTGGAGTCAGCTTTGTGCGGTTGAATTGATCACCCAGTTTGCGAATCGCTTCGGCCTGTGTGGGGTACGGGTGAATTGTTGACGCGATTTTTCCCAGGCCCACTTTGTTCACCATCGCGACCGTGATTTCAGATATCATATCACCCGCGTTTTCGGCAACGATGGTGGCTCCAACAATTTTGTCTGTTCCTTTTTGAGTGTGAATCTTGACGAAGCCGTTGTCCTGTCCTTCCAGGATGGCTCGGTCGACATCCGCAAATTCCTGAACGTACGTGTCGATTTCGACACCCTCACTTTTCGCGTCGTGTTCATAAAGACCGACATGCGCGATTTCCGGCGACGTGTATGTGGCCCAGGGAATCACCAGGTCACTCGCCTTTTTCTTTCCAAATGGACCAACTGCAAACAGTGCATTTTGAATCACGATTCGTGCCATGAAGTCGGCAGCATGAGTGAACTTGTACTTCGAACAAATGTCACCCGCCGCAAAGATCCGTGGATTGGCGGTCTGTAGATTGTCATTCACTTCAACGCCCGTACGATCATGTTTGACG
>CAYZYB010001066.1:0-2476 GCA_964481505.1 uncultured Planctomycetaceae bacterium
ACATTCATGTACGGAACCGCGGCACTCGGCAACCGAGGTGGTGACCATACGATCGCCATACTGAAACGGCAGCTTCAGCAGGTGATGGAGCAGCTTTGTTGCGAACGCACGCAGGATTTTCCCAATCACCTTTCCGGCTAAATAGCGAGTGAAGAAAATCGGTGGCTCCAGACCGATTTTCGTCACGGTGATTTTCGGATGACTGGATTCGTTTTTCGAACACGTTTTCCTCGTTCACGACATCTGTCGCACGGTTAGCAGGAATTGTTCACGGGATGTCTTCTCTAAAATCAACACACTCCTTCAAACGTCCCAAAGCAGATCTTGCCACGCTTGAATTGCTTGCCGCTGACTTCCCCAACGTCGATTCCGCAATCGCGGAATCCGCTCGACTATCCGCTGTGCAGACGCTGCCGAAAGGCGTTGTCCATGTGATCAGCGACATTCACGGTGAAGACAAAAAGCTTCAGCATGTGATTAACAATGCTTCGGGGACGCTGCGACCACTTGTGGACAAACTGTTCGCGAAAACCATGGACCAGGCTGCAAGGGAAGAGTTTCTGAAGCTGACGTTCTATCCCGCTGAAGTGACGCAGCGTGTTGGAGAGACGCTGACGGAACCTGAGGAAATCAGGACGTACGCATTGCGAATGCTTGGGCCACAGCTGGAACTTCTTCGCTATCTTGTGTCCACCTTTAGCTTGCGACTCGCAACCGAAGTCTTTCCACTGGAGTACCGCGAGTTACTACTGGAAATGATGCACGCTCCGACGACCGAGCGTGGGCCTGAATTCCTTGATGCGATGCTGGATGAACTTGTGCATCGAGATCGCGCCCTTCATCTGATCCATCTGCTGGGACGCTTGATCCGCAACCTTGCCGTGGACGAACTGATTATTGCTGGAGACCTTTGGGATCGCGGACCACGCGGCGATCGCGTGATGGACTACCTGCGGCTTCAGCCCAATGTCGAATTCATATGGGGAAATCACGATGTGCTCTGGCTGGGCGCATCACTTGGGCACGAAGCGCTGATATGCACGGTCCTTCGAGTATCACTGCGGTATCGAAGACTGGGCCAGTTGGACGAGGGATACAGTGTGCCGCTGACGCCATTGGAGCATCTTGCTCGCACGGTCTACGCCGACGATCCGGCGGAGTTCTTCATGCCAAAAGGCGACGGCATGCGGCCAAGCGATGTGGTTGCGCGGATGCAAAAAGCAATTGCCGTCATGCAATTTAAGCTCGAAGGACAGATGATCGAAAGGAATCCGCAGTGGGACCTGAATCATCGTCGGCTGCTGCACCGTATCAATCAGGACGACGGAACCATTGAGATTGACGGGCAAACATATGAACTTCGCGACACGAATTTTCCGACAGTCGATCCTGACAACCCCTACCAGTTAACCGAAGAAGAATCGAAGTGTCTTTCTTACCTGAAGCACTCATTCTTAAGCAGTCAAAAGCTCCGCGAACAGATGCGGTTTATGGTTGATCACGGATCGATGTATCTGAAAAGGGACCAATGCCTGATTTTTCACGGTTGCGTGCCGGTCAACGCGGAAGGCGAGTTCCTTTCTCTCTCTATTGACGGACAGTCATTGTCGGGGCGCGCGATGTTTGAGGAGATTGAGAAAGTGGTGCGGCGAGCAGTCGTCCACTCTGATCAGCCTGATCTTGATTTTCTTTGGTACCTTTGGAGTGGTCCAAGGTCGCCGTTGTTTGGCAAGGATCGGATTGCAACGTTGGAACGTGATTTCATCGCCGACAAAACTCCCCATCACGAATCGAAGGACGCCTACTTTTCGTTAATTCACGAACGCGACTTTTGCGACAAAGTGCTTGCCGAATTCGAAATGGAGGCCGATGACGGATTGATCGTCAACGGTCATGTTCCGGTTAAGGTGGAAGCGGGCGAGTCACCTTTGAAACGCAGCGGTAAGGCAATCACGATCGACGGAGCATTTTCGGAAGCATACGGCGACCATGGTTACACCTTGTTGTTGGAACCGGATCGCATTGTGCTGGCGCAGCACTCTCATTTTGATTCGGTCGAAGCTGCCATTCGAGACGGAATCGACATTGTGCCGAAGCTTCAGGGCATACGAGTATTCGACACGCCTCGATGCACGCGTGAAACGGAACGAGGCCAGCGAATCGGATACCGAATCGAAATGCTGGGACGGTTGATCGAAGCCTATCAAACCAATCGACTCCATGAACGACCAGTGGACACAAGGTCGTAGTCCTCCGGCGAAATTACACACCCCGTGCCGAACCTTTGGCTTGCCGCATCGTTGCCACCAGCTGAATGCTGTCACTAAAACGTCCAACCGAACCTAACCACCGCAAAGAAAACAGCACAATGAAACTTCGACTGATGTTGATCGTTATGACGCTCGGCGTGTTCTTTACCGAACCCGTCGCTGCGGCTAAGTCGTTGGCGGGATCTCGACCAAACATCGTGCTGGTG
>CAYZYB010001067.1:0-2472 GCA_964481505.1 uncultured Planctomycetaceae bacterium
GTGTGTGTGTGTGTCCAGGAAGCCCGCTCATAGTAGCTCGGCTGTCTCAGCCGAGAGGAGCATGATCTCGGCTGAGACAGCCGAGTTACTAACTTTGCCACGTAAATCCAGGTGGGGCGACCAACACATAAGGTGCCGGTCCGTGCCTGGGTCCGTTTTTCATCCCACTCAATCTGCCGGAACGCAGCGGTTGGCGGACCAGTTTCTGAGGTGTTCGATTCGTTCTTCCATCAGTGTGGCGAGCGGCCGGGTCTCGATGATTGCTGTGAGGATGTCCTGTGTTTGGAGCTCTCGCCCTTCGGCATACGCCAGAAACAGAGCCGATGTGATTGCCTGTTCGATTTCTGAGCCGGTGAGGTCTTTCGATGCGTCGGTGAGTTCGTCGAGGTTAAAGCTGGCCGGATCGCGGTCTTTGCGTTTGAGGTGTATTGAGAAAATCTGACGTCGTGCGGCAACTCCAGGCAAATCGATAAAGAACACTTCGTCGAAACGGCCTTTTCGCATGAGTTCCGGTGGCAGCGATGAAATGTCATTGGCGGTCGCCACAATGAAGATCGGTTCACGGTGATCCTGCATCCATGACAGCAGAGTGCCGAACATCCGTTGCGAAAGACCTCCGTCTGCCGACGAACTTGACGCTGATGCAAAGGCTTTTTCGATTTCGTCGATCCAAAGCACCACCGGCGACATCGCTTCTGCCTGAAGGATCGCCTGACGCAGCTGGTTCTCACTTTCGCCCACGAACTTCTGGTACAGCACGCCCGGATCGAGTCGCAGCAACGGAATGCCCCAATCTGCGGCAACCGCTTTTGCGCAGAGACTTTTCCCGCAACCTGGTACACCCAGCATCAGGACTCCACGAGGAGGATCGATGCCGAATTCTTTGGCCTTCGCTGTGAAGCCACCACGTCGCTGGCGAAGCCATTTTTTGAGCCCGGTGAGGCCGCCAACTTCGTCGATGCTGAAGTCAATCGTCATGGATTCGAGCGAACCGGATGATTCCAGCAGACGTCGCTTGGCATCGATCACTCGTTGCAGGTCGGTCGCGTTCAGTCTGGCATCGTCCAGGATGACGGATTCGACCACTCGCTCTGCTTCCGATCGGGTGAGACCCCGAAGATTCAACACCAGCTGAGCGAATTCGGACTTCCGCAGGTCTGCTTCGACGCCGTCAGTAAAAGAAAACTTCACACGGCGGTAGGTGTCGCGCACGATTTGTTCGAGTTCTTCACTGTTCGGCAAGCCGGGTCGCCACGGAACAGCCAGTCTCTGCACACGCGGATGCAGTTCTTCTTCGTCAATCAGAATTGCACATTCGCGAGAGCCTTCGGCTTGTTCGAGGTAGTCGCGCAGCAGCCGACGCAGATACGGCTGTTTGGTGTGCGGCGCAAGACCTCGGAAAACAGCAATCGATGGACGCTGTTGACGAATCAAATACTGCAGCGCGAGCTCCGGTTTATCGGTGCCCGTGACGGAAGCCGCCCCATCAACATCCGGTGAGAACACTCGAACTCCCGACGTGACCGTCCAGTCCTGGACATTTCGATCAAGCGTCCGAGCGACATCCAGTATGGCCTGTAATTCGACCGGTTCGTCCGTGCTGCGAAGACTGATCAGCTTATGCTGAGCGACGATCAGATTCTGTAGCTCTGTCTGCATTGTTCTCTTTTCGATGATTGGCCCGGTGGTTACCGTCAAAACTCCACTCAGATGCTGGCCGTTGTTCACCAGCCGAACAAACGCGGTCCGGAAGTCCTTCTCGGCGGGCCCCGGATAATCCTCCTCCTGAGCCGGAACGTTGCCAGCAATCTGAGGAGGTGGTTGGGTACTGTGGCGGTGACGGAATGAGTTTGGTCGCCTTTCCAATAAATGTCAAATTGCCCGACTCACTCAGAGTCAATAGTCAGGTACTGAACAGCAGGATGACTCAGTTGCTGAGTGTGAGACGAATTTCCGAGCCGTCCCGGCGCGAAACGCTGGGCAACCGGTATGGCTCCAGTTGCTTCCACCAGCAGGCTACGTTCTTTCCGTGCCTTTGCTTTGCCGGTCCGGCACTGAGATTTTCTGCGTGCGATTCCATTGCTATCCACACCGCAGGTCGGGCTTTGGCGACTGTTATGGCTTTTCAGTTTGTTAGAATGCTTTGCCGATTCCGGATCGCTTTGGCGGCGGCGATGGCTGCCAGAGTGTTACCGTCGCGGTTCACATGCACAATGTCGTTGGGGACATAGGTGCGAACAGACCAGTCGCGATTGTCCTGAAACTGTTTAACGACATCCGCCACCTGCAACCGGCGTTCAGCGGCGACCTGTTCGAGTACCTCATGGTAAGCGATTCGAGGACTCCAGTGCCCGCCGGCCTGAGGCTGGTCCGGCCATTTCACAAGCACCAACGGCAGCTTTCGATGTTGGCAAAGATCTGCCATGGCGTTGACGTTCTTCCGGAATGCATCCAATGGCACTCGTTTCGTCC
>CAYZYB010001068.1:0-2470 GCA_964481505.1 uncultured Planctomycetaceae bacterium
CTGTGGAAGCGGTTCTGACTGACGGAGACGGCGGCACCAGCAACACGGTATCGGACGATGTCAATTTCGTCGTAGTCAACGACGCACCAATAATCACCGACCTTGCTGGCGACATTCTGGAATACAGCGAAGGTGACGGAGCAGTCGTTATCGACGCTGGAGCCGATGCCATTGTTGAAGACGTCGATTCCCCGAACTTCGATACAGGCTCGCTGACGGTCAGCTTCGCGGCTGGCAACGTCCCGACAGAAGATGTGTTGTCCGTTGAAAATGGTGGAACCGGACCGGGAGAAATTCGTCTCAACAATGCCAACGGCGTGGTCCAATACGAAGGAGTCACGATCGGCCAAAGGTCGTCAAACGGACATAGCGGCAATGATCTGGTCATCACATTCAGCTCCAACGCGACGCCCGAGGCGGTTAGCGCATTGCTTCGAAACATCACCTACGAAAACACGAACACCACGCTGCCCAATTTGACGCCACGTGAGTTGGACTTTGTCGTGACGGATGGTGATGGTGGCACAAGCCTGACACATTCCGCGACGATCAACATTTCAGCAGTCAACGATGCTCCAACAATCGACCCGGGCACGTTGTTCTACGAGAGTTTTGAAAACCCTGACATCACGGGCATCGATGACACAGACCCGCCTGGATGGACTGCATCAACACACCCGTCGTACTTCCACCTTCGTGACGAAGACTCCGGTTTATTTACGACACCGTACGGTTCGCAGGCATTTTCAGTCTTCAGCTATTCCGCCGCTCTGCCAGAGGCGACGACGACCGCAGCAAACCTCAATGCGACATTGCAGCAGGACCTCACCTACCACCTGGGTTTCAACGTCGCAACCAGTGACACGGGTATCGGTGACTACGAAGTGCAACTGCTTGCGATCGACGCAGCAGACGTGGAGACGATCCTCGGGACCGTTTCCGGAACAGTGACGACGAACGATTTCTCAGAGACCAACGGATTCACCTTCACGGCACCGGCCGGACACGCGGCGCTTGGTCAAAGACTTGCAATTCGGCTTGCAGATACTGATTCAACCGGCGTCTTCGCCGACAAGCCGGTCTTTGACAACATCGTCCTGTCGACGAAAGTCTTCGAACACGGAGGCGCACCGATTCTGTTGGCCGAAACCGGTTCCATCAGTGATCCGGAGCTTGATTCGCTGAACAGCGGTAGCGGCAACTACAGCGGTGCGACGCTGACGATTGCTCGGGACGGCGGCGCGAACAGCAACGACGTCTTCTCGTTTGTGAATGGAAACGGAATCACTCAAGTCGGTAGCGGGCTGACAAAGAATGGAACGCGAATTGCCGCCTTTGATACGTCTGCGTTCACTGGTGAACTGGTCATTACGTTCACCGACGCACTGCTGGAAACGCCCACGACGGCGGACGTTAACCACATTCTGCAGCAGATCCAGTACGCCAACAACGACGCGAATCCGCCGGCCAGCGTGCGGATCAACTGGAACCTGGATGATGGTAACGTCAGTAATTCGCAGGGAACCGGCGGAGCGGCTGCCATCGCGGGCACCACAATCATCGGCATCGACACCAACGCCCCTCCGACGATCGCGAACCTTGATGGCGACACGCGGAGCTATTCCTCTGGTGACGGAGCAGTTGTTATTGACCAGGGCGTTGCTGCGATCGTCAACGACGTTGATTCGGCGAACTTTGATGGCGGCACTCTGACTGTTGCCATGCCGACCGGAAATAGTCCAGCCGTTGATGTTGTTTCCATCCGGCACCAGGGAACCGGAACTGGCCAGGTAGGAGTTGTTGGTAGTGTTGTCAGCTACGAAGGAACGGACATCGGAATTCGCAGCGGGGGTACCTTCGGACTCGATCTTGTCATCACTTTCAACGCCAACGCAACGCCTGACGCCGTCACGGCCGTTTTGCAGAATGTCACTTACGAGAACACGAATGCGATCGCCACACCAGGTGCGCGCGGCCTGACGTTCGTCGTAACTGACGGCGATGGCGGCTCCAGTTCAGTGCATTCGGCGACGATCAATGTCTCCGGTGCCAACACCGCGCCGACCTGGTCGAACACCGGTCCGGTCTTCAGCTACACCGAAAACAGCACGGGCAGCTTCGTTCATCCCACGATCATTGTGACGGATGCAGACTCTGCGGACTTCGACGGCGGGCAGCTCGAAATTCAGGTTGCGACCGGTTCCGATGCCAGCGACTGGCTGCGCATCATCCCCGATGACAACGTGACGCTGCAGGGCACAAACGTCCTTGTCGACGGAACGATCATCGGCACGTCCTCCGGCGGTCACGGAACCGATCATCTGTTGGTGGATCTCAACGCGAACGCCAACGCGACAAACGTCAGCCAGCTGGCTCAGCGAATCGCCTACGCCAACACATCAGACAATCCGCCAACTGCAGTTCGTTCGATCTTCTTCAGCCTGCGAGACGGCGACGGTGCCGTCAGCAC
>CAYZYB010001069.1:0-2469 GCA_964481505.1 uncultured Planctomycetaceae bacterium
GTGTATTGTGCGTTTATAAAATGATATCCAGATGGCAGCGCAGCAAAACGGCTTCTGGTATGAATGGAACCCGATTCCAATACGCTGTTGAACAAAAGAGCCCCTTTCCTTCCGAGGCCTGTCATATGGAATTCCATTCCTTCTGACGCGGAAATCCACGCCGGTTCATCATGTTAAAAGTTCATCAGATTACTCTTTTCAGAAGGCGTTCGCTCATGGTTCACCCCTTTCTAAAACGCCTCATCGCATGTGCTGCTGTGATTGCTTTCGTGGTGGAGTTGCCTTCAGTTCAAGGGCTTAACGCTGCGACGCTCAACCCACCGAACGTGCTGGTCATCCTGACTGACGATCAGGGATGGGGGGACCTCAGCGTCAACGGGAACTCAAACCTGAGCACACCGCACATCGATTCACTGGCACGCGATGGTGCGACGCTGGAGAACTTCTACGTTTGCCAGGTTTGCGCTCCCACGCGTGCGGAATTTTTGACGGGGCGGTATTACCCGCGTACCGGCGTCAGTGGTGTGAGTCGTGGCGAAGGGCGAATGAACGCTGACGAAACGACTATCGCGAACGTACTCAAAAACGGCGGCTTTGCGACCGGAGCGTTCGGCAAGTGGCACAACGGTACTCAGCCACCGCTACATCCGAACGACCGAGGGTTCGATGAGTACTATGGGTTCACTTCCGGACACTGGGGCCACTATTTCAGTCCGCCGTTGGATCACAATCGTAAGATGATACGTGGCAACGGATTCATCGTGGATGATTTTGTCGATCATGCGATGGAGTTCATCGAAGAGAATCAGAAGAGACCATTCTTCTGTTACGTACCGCTCAACACGCCGCATTCGCCCATGATGGTTCCGGACCGGTTTTACGAAAAATTCGATGGTGCGGACCTGAACATGGTTCATCGCGAACCAAAACGCGAAGACGTCATGATGACTCGAGCGGCTTTGGCGTTGTGCGAAAACATCGATTGGAATGTGGGACGGCTATTGAGCACGTTGGAGAGACTGAAGCTCCAAGATGATACAATTGTGGTCTATTTCTCTGACAACGGCCCGAATTCCTATCGCTGGAACGGGGGCATGAAGGGAAAGAAAGGTGCGATCGATGAAGGAGGGCTTCGATCGCCGTGTTTCATCCGCTGGCCTGCGGCAATTCGGCCTGGACTGCGGATTCCGCAGATTGCCGGAGCGATCGACTTGCTGCCGACGATTGCTGCGTTGACTAAAGTCGATGGATTGCCAGGAAAGCCGCTGGACGGTCGCAGCGTTGGTCGCCTGCTGCTGGGAAGTGATGCAGACTGGCCGCGTCGTTCTTTGTTTTCCGTCAAACGCAATCAGGTCAGCGTGAGAACTCAAAAATTTCGACTCGACGCGGCCGGAAGACTATTCGATATCGACAACGACCGTGGACAAACTCAGGACGTGTCAGGCGATCATTCAGAATTGGCCGCTGAACTTCGGATGCAGGCAAAAGAACACGAACAGGAAATGGCAAAATGCTTCGCAGCGAACACAGACCGGCCGTTTCACGTCGGGTACGGGCCGAACACTCGACTGCCAGCGCGTGATGGCGTTGAGCATGGCACGATCCAACGAAGTTCGAAGGCACCGAACAATTCCTTCTTCACAAACTGGACCAGCGTGGATGATTCTATCACATGGCAAGTTGATGTCGGCCAGTCGAGGCGATACGACGTCATCGTGAACTACACATGTACCGCAGAAGACGTGGGCTGCACCGTTCAACTTGCTGTTTCCGGAGTTCAATCAGAGGACGCTTCAACAGCAGCGACTGTCAAGCGGGCATTCGACCCACCGCTTTACGACAAGTCAAAAGAGCGAGTGGAGAAGTCACACTACTTCGTGAAGGATTTTCGTCCATTACCGCTCGGCAAAATCTTTCTCACGGAAGGTCGGCATAACTGAAGCTGACGGCTCACGGCATCACTGGCAGTCAAGCGATCGACGTACATTCGATCGAACTGAACCTGAGCCGGTAGAACTACTTGCCACAGGCAACCTTGATAGTCGAAAACCTTGATCCACGGAAAAACTCGAAGCAACAAATCTGGTCCACATTCGATGCGGTAACTCAACGCAATCTTCACTTCTGTGAGGTTCCAACGCAGCGCGTGTTGTAATCCATACAACAAGACGGTCCTGATCATTCTGCGCGTGCAGCAGAGGGCTGACAGCGTTCTGTTAGCCAGTCATTCGTCTGTTGGTTTGGTGGTTCAGGTCGACATTCCGTGGCATGTCGACCTTGTGCGGTCCGCTGAAGAAAACTGCAGATGCTTTGGTAAAGTCTGGGTTATGTGAGGTTTGTGGCGGTTTTCCGGTTCCGGAAAACCTTAGCGGAAACAACCGTTTGACCAGGTGCAAAACCCGCCATATATTCGAGATGTGTCGGCCTTTTGAGACAACTTGTCATTAGAGTGGTCGGCACGATTAGGGG
>CAYZYB010001070.1:0-2460 GCA_964481505.1 uncultured Planctomycetaceae bacterium
GTGTATAAGAGACAGTCATAATTTTGAAGTCGAATGACGGTTTGGTCCTGACGCATCAGGAATATCGTTTCGTGGTTGCACGCCAAATCGTCAATTCGCCACTCGTTGTCGTTCGACGCATCCGGAGAGCGGCGAATGCGTCCATCATAGACCACGCCATCTTCCTTCAGTTGAAACGTGACATCCCCAATTTCATCTCGCACCGTCACCGTCGGAGTATTGTCTCGCACTTTGACAACGTGAGCCTCCAGACACCAAACGGTGAGATCATCGTTTCGAAAGCGTGGAATCGACGCGAGCGTGTCATAGTGCACTCGACAGAAGCCATTTTCTTTCCATTTGTCGCCGTAGCTGTTCATGACAAGCACCGATTTTTCGATGTCATCGTAGCCAACGGCACAAATGGCATGCGTGCCATAATCCTTCATGTCTGCTTCCATCTCATCCGCTGTTTTCTGCCAGCGATACGGGCCCGAAAAAGGCTTGTTACTGACAAATTCGGCATTATTCCGAATCACCAGAATGACAGGGTAGCCACGCCGCACGTAGTAGCGAATGTCAGCCACGTTGACCGCAATTTCATGCGACCATGCACGGAACAGGAGAGCTTCGTTGTCGGCCTTCGCATCTGGGGCTGGCGTTTCCAGCGGCATCGTTTCCAGTGAGGCGCAACCAGACTGCATCATAAAATCGATGGCCTGCCCCACATGCAAGCCGATGTCTTCGCCTTTGTTCAGCTTGTTGTAAATGTATGCCGGGCTAAAAACATCATGGTCCTCGCTGGGCTTTGTCGTTCTTCGTTCCTGACAAACCTGGCACGAATAGTTTGCATACCCCAGAGCCCAGGCGACGCAATTGTGCTTTGTCTGTTTTCGGGGAACCGGCAAATAGCTTTTCAGATCCAGCTTCTGCGGCTTCTCGAACTGTCCGTATGTCTCCTCAACACCCGAGTCCGTCGAAGGCACGTACCCGAATACTGACGGTTGCACGATCGATTCCTGAACAGGCGGTTTCGTTAACCCATTCGGTATCACTTCTCTACCAGAAACTCCTGGATCGATCTTCGGCAACGTTATATCACTTCGTCTCCGGCGTGAACGATGCCGTCCCGCGAGTATCTGTGCATTTTCTTCGCCGCGAGCTTGCTCTACTTCCTGGTGCGTTGGGAGCTTTTCATACTCAGCTCGAGGCGTCAGTCGAACGTCCTTGGTTAACTCATCACTCACGCCATGCGGCGCGAGCAATAGAAGAACAAAAACCATACGGCAAAAAAACATCTTCGTGGCCCTTCGAAGTCGTTGGAATTGTACCTGATTGGGTGCTGCGAATTTCACAGCGACGTCGACTCTGTCTTCAGCAAACTCAAATACACTTCCGGGACAAACAGGAGAGCACCGCAGCGCCACTCCCAATAGTCTTCCGCAGCAGCGTTACGCGACTTGCTGATTTTTACGTGTTTCCCTGCCTCTTTAGGTCCCGGCTGCTTCGAAGATAGCCTTGAAGTCGTCGTCAAGAAGCTGACGTAACTTCCTTGCAACCCTAAACTTAGCCTGTCGTACGGCGTTGGCCTTCATGTCGAGTTCCGCGGCAATTTCTTTTGTGGGACGTCCCTTCACTGTCAGGTCCCAAAATGCCTGCCACACTCGAGCATCAAATTCCGGCTCCAGAATTGCGACGGCAGATTGCATCAATAACTCCTGAGATGTCGGTTCTCCGTCACAATCTGGCTCAGATTCCGTTTCCACCAACCACGCCATGCGATCAGCATCGTCACCGCCTTTACCCACGGGTTGACGCTCTAAACTTCGGAGAAAGTTCAAAACCTCAAGTCTCGTGATGCCCCACAACCAGGAGCGGAAACCACCCGAGCTCTTTCGCCCGGGTTGGTATCCGCCGATTTTTTGCGATACGACGTTAAAGACTTCCTGCTGAACGTCGGCCACGTCACTTGCCTGCAATCCGGCTCGACGGCACCAACTGAACACCAGAGGACTGTAGAGTCTTACGAAAACTCCCCACGCGTCCGGGTCTTTTGCCTCGATCTGCTGAAGCAGAGTCGGCGACGTTTTCAACGACTCATCGGAATTCATGGCAATCGGTCGAGATGGAAATGTTAACAGATGTACAGTAGAGAATACCCGACCTCGACCATCATGCAACTGGCCAGCTTCAATACAACTCGCGTTCAAACGCATCAGGCGATGGTTAAAGGGCATCAAATGTTCACTACACCTGTAATGTTTTCACCGCCCACTCAGCAGCTACTGATTTTTATCAGCGATGCAAATTATTTCCTTCATCGTGTGAGCATACAGTCGCCGCCTGGCGTACGTCACTGTTGCCAGTGTCCATGTTTCACCACCGGGCCCAAGGTCGTTAATGGATGCGATAGCGTCAGGTGACAGCTCTTCGGCTTGAGTGTCAATCACATAGACAGTGCCCGTCACAACCGGCAGGAAC
>CAYZYB010001071.1:0-2457 GCA_964481505.1 uncultured Planctomycetaceae bacterium
GCCAGCATCAGTGCACTTGTCAAAAGACCTGCACAATCAGCTGTGCAAAGCCGGAACCGGTTCATCCCGTCTACCCTGTAGAACCCACATACCCTGCTGAAACTCCGCCAGTCCCCGCGGTCGAAATCCCTTCCGGACAGGAAGTCACGATCGATGGCACGGCTTTTGGTTTTCAACCGGGACGAGTGGTTGTGGAAGTGGGCGGCATGCAGCTGGAAGCTCAGGTGACCAACTGGACAAATGAACAGGTTCGAGCGGTGATGCCGCAACTGCCGCTGGCATCAGCGACAGCAGTGACGGTTGTTGTCCTCGGTGCCGACGGCAACGTGGCTAACCAGTTGACGGCTCAACTGGTTCCCGGACAGTCCACACCGGGCATCCCGGCATCACAGGCTCTGGCTTCTCGCTAAATCAGAACCGCACAATTGCTCAACACTTCAGAGGCCGCCTGGTGATTCACCAGGTGGCCTTTTTTGGGTTTCAGATCTGGAATTTTGAATTTGAGATCTGACATGAGATGTCTCAATCGCCAGCGTTTTTATTGGCGAAACAGCAGTTTCCGGAAGCCATGGCCTATTTTCTCCATTTTCCTGCCCAAAATTTGTAACACCTCAGATCTGGCGCAAATAAGGAAGTGTGAAGTCCAACTCTCTCTCAAAAATCACCAAGGCCAGAACCATGAAAAACGTCATCCTCACAGCAACAATCATCGCCATCGCAGTCAGCCAGAACACCACCATGGCAGGCGGCTGCAGCAACAGCGGCGGAGGACACTGGGGAGCTCCCGCCCCCATCCATCATGTCGAACGACCAGTCTGGCGTCCGGCTCAACCCGTTCACCATGTTGAACGACCAATCTGGCGTCCCGTTCATCCGGTTCCTGTTGTTGAACGCAAAACCTGTACGATCCACGGCCTGCCGCAACACCACGAAGTTGCTCCTGCACCTACACCAGTAACACCAGGTCAATTGCCACAGCTTGAATGCGGCCAAACGGTCACCATTGACGGCAGGCTCTTTGGCTCACAACCCGGCAGCGTGACTGTCGAAATCAGCGGACTCGTTATGAACACAAACGTTGTTGGATGGACGTCGAATCAGGCCAAAGCCGTTCTTCCGGTTCTGCCGCTGTCTGGCCCTGTTCAGGCAACAGTTGTTGTCCGATCGGCTTACAACAAAGTCGCCGCTCAACTCGACATCGAACTGCTTCCAGCACAAACTCCCGGCACACCGAGTCAGGAAGTTCCCGCTGTTCCACAACCGGAACTGCCTGTTGTCTCACCGGGGCAGGATGTCACTCTGGATGCGGCCAATCTTGGAACAATCCCAGGCTTGGTGCAGATCAGCGTCGGCGGCCTTAAGCTCAACGCCACAGTCAGCAACTGGTCGAACGCTCAAGTGACAGCAACGCTTCCCGCTCTGCAGATTGCCAACGCCGTCCAGGCTCGAGTCGAAATCATCACTCCCAACGGTCAGGTTGCGACCCACGTCGACGTGATGTTTACTCCAACGGCTGTTGGTCAGGTTGCTGGTCGCTAGAAACGTAGTGGCTGACTTCGACCCGACAAACGCCGTCAACTTCAAATGGCCAGTCAGTGGCAATCAGCCCAACGATGAGATCGAACAGATCGTTTGAGCTGGACTTCTCAAACCGAATCCGAAAGCCGTGGGAAGCGAAAGCTCCTGCGGCTTTTGTTTGTTGTCTTTTCCGCTCATCACTGACGGAAGTTTTGAAACTCAGAATAGCCCTGCGACATGATCCGTTGCAGATAAACGCGTTCTTTCTGGATGTAGTCGCAGAAAGCTGCGAAGCTGGAAACGGTGGCCAGGGTTGGAGCGAGGCATGAGCGAAAGCCCGGGGTTTCCTTCGCAGGCTCAGTCCAACCCCGGCCACCTATTTCAAAGGCAACACTCTATCCCCGGCTTTCATCGCTCGCACACTTTCCTGGACGAACGTGGGGTTTTACTCTTTCGCATTTTCCAGCGATGCTGGCACCAACCGGTAACCGGTTCGTTGCATGAGTTCGTCTGCTGCTTTGGGGCCGATCTGGCGGCGCCAAATCATTAGCCACTTCAACGCGTCGCTCGGCACCTCACAGAAACCGGCGGCTGTCATCAATTGCCAGCTGTTGAGGTTTGTAACGATCTTTGAAGTCTGGTGTTGCTGCTGGTTTCGTTCGCACCATACGTACCATGCCGTCAGTTCGTTGACCAAACGGACTGCGTCTTCTTTTGCCCAGTTGACACCCGGGATGAAAAGTGGTCCGTCACCCCATGGCGGGCCCGACGCGTCGCGATCGAATTGCACGGTCTTGATTACGGCTTCGTTGACGCCAGTAGCACCGTTTTGCTTCAACGTTGCCAACCATGCCGCCGACTGTCGTCGAATGTTTGTGTCTTCGTTGGTTATCAGAATGTGCGTGAGTTCCGCAGGATCGGCTTTTAGGAATGTAGGAG